>JAQGOW010000305.1 GCA_028293405.1 Verrucomicrobiales bacterium | reverse complement strand
GCTTTCGCGCGCGGATAGTTGAAGGGTAGAAAACCAATGAGTGCGCCGGCTCCCACGAAGGCGATGGTGGCGACAAGGTATTGGCCGGAGATTGCGGCAATAATCGCGAGTAGGATCGCGGAGATGGCGCCGAGTCCGGTGCAAAGGCCGTTCATGTTGTCCATGAAGTTGAAGGCGTTAACCAGGGTGAGAATCCACAGGATGGTGATGACGTAGCTGAAAAGGATATTTGGAACGAACAACGTGATCCGGACACCACAGGCGGCGACGAGCAGGGCGACGAGGAATTGCCCCGTGAACTTTGTGGCAGGGGGAAGTTCGATCCAGTCGTCAGCCAAGCCGAGTGATAACATCCCCAATGCCCCTGTGAAAATTCCGAGGAGTTGGATGGCGCGGCGATTGAGGCCGTATTCGAAAAGGCTGATGGTATCGGAGTGATGCACAGCGAGACCGACGGCAATCCCGACCAACAACGGAACCAGTATTCCTGTGAATACGGACAGTCCGCCGGCGAGGGGGATGGGCGCATCGTGGATCTTGCGATGGCCGGGATCATCAACGAGGCCGCGCCGCACACACCAGCACCGCCATAGCGGAAAGGACAACGCAGTGACGGTGGCGGCACCGAGGCCGGCGATGAGATAAACGTTGATTGGAAAAGGCATGGTCACTGTTTGGTTTGCAACGTGAGTCGAACGTATAAATCAGCAATTTGGTTTACCATGTGTTCGACGGAAAAGTTTGCAGCAACAAATTGCTGGCCGCGAGTCCCGAAACGTTGACGCAACTGCGAGTCGTTGGCGAGTTGAACAATTCGATCGGTCAAGGTGGCGAGGTCGCCGGGGTTGATGAGAAATCCGGTTTGATTTTCGATACAGATTTCGCGCGCGCCGTCGCAATCGTAGGCGATAACAGGGCGCGCCGCAGCGAGGGCTTGGGGCAGGGCGCGTGGCAGACCTTCGCGGCGCGAGAGGTGGACGAGTGCGTCCATGATGCCGACGTGACGCGGAATCTCAGACGGCGGAATCAGGCCGGTGAAGATGGCGCGATCGGCGATACCGAGTGCTTGCGCTTTGTTTTCGAGGCGTTCGCGCCATGCGCCATTGCCAACGAAAAGAAGTTTTATGTTCGGCACGCGTTTTACTAACTCGGGCGCGATGTCGAGCAGGTCGTCGTGACCTTTCAATTCGAACAGGCGCGCGATTTTTCCGAGGACGAAGTCGGTGGGTTTTATTCCTAAACTTTGGCGCAATTGTTCGTCACGTTTTGCGTGGAGAAAAGGTTCGAGCGGAAACCCGCTGAAGATGCGGGTGTATTGATCACGGGTGCCGATGCCTGCCGCGAGGTATTGCTCGGTCATCGCGTTGGCGACGGTAATGAAATGGGTGGTCGACTTTGCGGCCATGCGTTCGGCTTGTTTGAACACGAGATTTGCCAAGGCTCCCTGAAAGCTTCCGAACGATGGGCCGTGGATGGTGTGGATGATGATTGGAACGTCGGCGCGTTTTGCGGCGAGACGACCGAGGACTCCCGCCTTGCCGCTGTGGGTGTGGACGATGTCCGGTTTCGTTGCGCGGAAGATGTTTGTGAGTTCGAGTAGGGCGGCGCGGTCTTTTAGTGGATGGACGGGGCGGACGAGAGTTGGGACGGTTCGCAGAAGATGAGGCTGGTTTTTGAACGCCGATTCTAAGGAGCCTTCGGGGCCGGTTGTGGGACCGGTGATTAGGTTAGCTTCGATGCGTGTTTGCAACTCAGCCTGCTGCGGACGTGGACGTCCGCACTCCGCAAGACCTAAGACGGTGGCGATGGTGTTTTCCTGGGCGCCGCCGACGATGAGACGGGTGATGACGTGCGTGACGCGCATCTATATTTGCGCGCTATGCGCCGTGCTCCAATTTCTGGAGACGGTCGCGGACCTGCTTGGCTTCGTCAGAATTTTCAGGGGCGTATTTAAGATATTTTTTGAAATTGCGAATCGCTGCATTGCGGTCGCTTGTTTTGGAGGCAATTTCGCCGAGGCCGTAGTAGACGGCGTAGCTGGGTGTGGGCAGAAGTTTCTCGAGCTGTAAGTAGTCGTGTTTGGCGTCGTCGTATTTGCCGGACTGCAATTTTGCAATGGCGCGATTTAAGAGGGCGCGCGGATTTTCCGATTGCAGGTCGAGCGATTTGTCGAGACTGACGATGGCGGCGTCGTAGGCGCCGAGTTGCATCTGGATTTCGGATTTGCGCATCAAAACGTCGGCTGTGTCAGAGGCACTGGTGCCGACGCGATCGGGAGCGGCGAGCCAACGCAGTTGTTGATCGAGGATCGTGAGGGCGTTGTTGAATTGCGTTTTGGAATCGGTGGTGCGGCCGTTGCGCAGGTCGTTGTAACCGCGCATGCGATAAAAGTCGGCCAACGTGCCGAGGCGAGAGCCGGTGCCGTTATCGTTTTTCGCGGCGGCAGTTTTGAGGAGACTTTCCGCTCGTGCGAAATCCTGTTTGGCCATGTAAGCGAGGGCTTCGACGCGGGTGATTTCGTCGGCGTTCGCCGCAGTCGCGTGAGTGCGGGCTTGTTGCACGATTTTCAAACCTTCATCGGCGTTGTCCATGTCGACGTAGGTTTTGGCCATCGCGAGTTGTGCGTCGACGTCGTTTGGATGAAGGGCGAGAATGCGCAGGAAATATTCAGAGGCCTGGCGCAGGCAACCAGTTCCGGCGATCAACTGACCGAACTGGGACGCTAACCCCGGCTCGTCAGTGGGGCCGTCAATGGACAGCAATCCTTGCCAGCCGTAACGCTTGCTCTCATCGAGCAAGTCTTCGCTAGCTTCGACGGATTTCGAATTGCCGGCGCGGAGATTGGCGTTGAACTGCTGATTGAGCTGCGCCATGACATTTTTTGGATTCAGGTTCAGCGCATAAGTGAAAGCCGTGTTTGCTTCCTTGAGATGATTTTCACGTTCCAAAACCACGCCAAGATAATTGGCCGCGCGCGACGTTTGTGCGGCGATGAGGGAGGCGTCGTTATTGTTTTTGGCCAGGCGCGGAAGGTTTGACAGCGAGCTGGTGATTTGATTCCAAATCTTAAGGTTGGCCGCGACGTCGGCGTCGGTCAAAGGCGGAGGAAGTAGCGCCATCGGCTGGAGGGACGTTAGCTCAAACACAAGCCCGGCAGGTTTGAGAGAAAAGCGTTCGAAGAACGAGCCGAAGCTTGGCTCGAGGTAATAAATCGGCTTGGGCAAGGCCTGGAGCAATTGGATTTCGCCGAGCGGGCGGTAGAATTTCGGGATGCTTTTCGGGTCGCGAATGATTTGGTTGAATTGCGGGAAATGGGAGGCGAGATAACGGACGTAATCGCCCACAGCTAACGACGAGGTTTCGACGAAAACCGGGCCCACAGTTTTGTTCACCAACTGCCAACCAGCACTGGCGAGTTGCACGCGGCTCGCGTCGTCGCCGAGAACGACTGTTGTGTTGGAGGGAAGCGATTTGGCCATGGCCATAGCAAATTCTTTCACAACCGGCGCGCGCTCGGCTTGGATGTGCTGCCAATTGCCTTGGCGAACTTTATATGGGAGTCCGACGAGCAGGCCGATGGGGATTGCAACCAACGCCACGAAAGGCAGTGCGAAAATTAACAACTTCAAACCGCGCAAAACGCCCGGGGTGTGTTCGTGCACTTTCGAAGGAGGTTGACCGAAGACAAGCAGTATGTAGCCGGTGAAGTAAGCGATGCTGAGCGCCGCGAGATAGTAGAACGTGAGCATGCTCGTGAAGG
>JAQGOW010000350.1 GCA_028293405.1 Verrucomicrobiales bacterium | reverse complement strand
ACTCCTCGGCATCTCCATGCCAAACACCGACGGCCGCATCCTCAAAGAAATCCTGACCAAATAGGTAGCGCGCGTCGCTCCGCGGAACTTAATGTCTTTCGTGGTTTGTTTGAGACATTGAAGCTTTTGTCATTGGAATTTGTTTCGGATTTCGTGCTTCGGATTTCGAATTTATGCTGATGGCCGGCTTGCGCCATAGAGCGAGTCGAGGCCTTTCATCGAGCAGACCAGTCCAACCGCAAGCATCAGACTTCTCACCCAATTCATACCACTCCACTCCGACCAAGCCTTCGTGAGCACCTCTACGTTCCCTTCGGCGCCAGAAAAGAGAATTGCATTTCGAGGATAAAAGAACCCAAACGTCAGAGCATCGACGAGAACCGCGAGCAACAAGGCGACTCCGAAGTAGACCCTGACGCGTTTGCCTGATCTCCAGCAAACGATCAGCGTCGCCAGTGCGATAACCTGATTGATAGGCGAAACCAGACGGTAGAACGTTCCGGGATTGACCGCTTTGAAATAGCTTCTCGCCGTGACGATCGAATCGGGAATGCTGCCGCCCCAGCTCTTTGCGTCGACGACCGAATTATAGAAATTCGCGCCGAGGAGCATGGCCATGAACATGATGGATACAAAGGCAAAAGCTTTTTTCATGGTTGTTAAGATGAAACAGGAACGTCATCGCCCTGCGTCAGCGCATGTGTGTGTGTGATTTCACACTAATCGGCTTCGGAAAAAAAGAAAAAGTCACCGCCACCCGCCAGTCGATTCCGCGTCATCCGCTTTTTATTTGGTAGGGGCGTCCGGCATTCGTGCGTTGCGGTGCCATCAACTAATTTGTTCTGACCACTCGTCACTCATCCGTGATTACGGCGAATGGGCCGCGGTTTTTTTACTTTGGTTACCTTTACCTACCTTTGCCTACCGTTGGTTACCGACATCCGGGTCCCGATTTTTTGATTTAGGTGCCGTTAGCTGCCGTTTGCTGCCGGTCAGCTACAGAAAAGGATTCTTTTTTTGGTGTCAGAAACCGTCAGAAGGCGACATGAGGACGGTTGAAGGCCAACTAAACCGAAACCTAAACAATCTTTTTTTAAAGGTGTCCGGAAGTGTCCGCAGGTGTCAGATGGCGCCGTGGCGGCTTCGACGACGGTCACATTGTATGTTAAAGAACAATCCGATTTTACAGGATGCCGGCCGACTTGGGCTGGCTGCTGAATATTAGCAAAGGAAGTAGCTACTTGTCAAAAGAAAGTTTGTGGTTGAGAGTTGAGGGTTGAGAGGTCTCGCGAAGTGGTTCAACGCGGAGACGCAAAGAGCGCAGGCCGCTAAGAAGAGGCATAAAACCGTGTTGAGTTTCCTAAACCACGTTGCCGCTTGTCAAATTTAGTGTTAGCCGACAACCTTCGAACGTGAAGCCATCAATCTTCTTAATCGCAACTTTTGTCCTTCAGAGCCTCGGGGTTTTCGCTCAATCGGCTCCCTCTACAATCGATTATGTGTTACTGCCTGACAGCACGATTACGCCGCACAATGGAGGAGTCGCTACTGGCCCACCCGAGCCATTGAGCGGTTCGTTCTCGTGGAGGCAGCACATCCCAAGCGGTATCGTTGACAGCGCCGAGTTCGATATCACGTCGTTGAACTTAAGAAGCCCCTTCTATTCTCTGACGCTGAATAATTCGCCTCAGCCAGACAATATCACAAAAATCGGGCCGGATGGCAGGACCGAACTCAATGCAAACGTGAACTGGTCGCGCGTCCCGCAACGAGATTATTTTCTTGGGGCCTTCGAGGATGGAACGTATGTGGGTTCGGCCGCCTCCCCGAGTGAACTCCGTTTGACGGACGGTCTTGGTTCTTCGGACGGCGGGAGTTGGCTCGCATACGTCACGATCCATGCCGTAGCCTCTCCACTGAGCTCTTTGCTTTCGCATTTCAAGATGAACGGTAATGGCCTGGACGCTTTGGGCAATAGCCCATCAATGGAGATTTGCGGGGTTTCTTTTTCTGCGGGCGCGCTCCAGTTGACCAACACGAACGTGTTTGATGCAACGGCGAAAGTGCCGGGTCTGTCGTTTGGGTCATTCACTGTGGCAGTCGATTTCAATCCGTGTGATTTCGGGTATCCGCACACCACGATTCTGAGTTGCGGCCCGAGTTACCGGTGGCTGGGACTCGAAAATGACGATTCAGGGCATTTGCAAATCACCCTGAACAATTCCTATTACGTCTTCCCTTTCACTAATGTGATATCGACGAACCGGTGGCATACCTTGATCTGTTCGGTGGATTTGGCGTCACAACGTATTGTTACTTTCCTGGACGGGGAGCACCTGCCGGATATCACCTTATCCGGTTTCAAGTTTGAGGTTGTCGGAACCGATTCAGAGGCGTCTGACAAGGCATTTTCATTTTGGAATTACGGCAACGCCACACGGCTGTACGGTTACGCGGACCACCTCCGAATTTACAGCCGGGCGCTCACTGAGGAACAGATTTCCCGGATGTACTCCAACGCAGCCCAGGACCGGTATAATGTTCGTGTCGAGGCAACGTGTAGTTCGACGAATAAATTCGGCAGATTAGTTTCCACGCTCATTCAGAACCGGGACATCGTTCGGCACTGTGCTGAAGCAGCAGGAATTTCGAATCCTGCAGGTCTGGTTCTCGTCTACGACCGTTCCGCAGATGCCCTGCAAGTTGTGAATCGAACCAACGGCCTCCTCATTTGTACTCCAATTGCCTTTGCTGGCGATGTTTCAGTGACAAACGGGACGCGTACGGTTCGCCAGCGGTTGGCGCTCACTCTTTCCGAAGTGAACCGCGCAGTCGATGGCACGCTCAACGCTACGGAAACCAATGGCCATGATTCCCAGGGCGGGGACACCAACTTCAGGTTAAACGGTACATTACGGTTCGCCACTGAGGCCGATACATCCAACGGGGCCAAGATTTACTCCGGGGTTCTTTGTACAGCCGCGAAATTCACACCGCTCTCTCACTAAAAGAGCGCTGAGTCGCAAGTAAGACTATAACCTGCAGACGACGTTTTGGCTTAAGAGGAAACGATCCATACCGTCGGTTGCGCCTCCACAGTTGTTGGCTGGCGATCTTGATTCGGAAAGCGGTCGGCTGAGCACAAGGTGCTCAGAGAAGTCGGCTGGAAAGACAGCTACGAATCTCTGCGCCCGGATTTCGCCCGCGCCACTCCGAAAGCGCACAAGATCAATTGCATTTACTGTCGGAACCAGCTTTTCTGACTTGAGGATGCCAGTAGAGCCCAGACTCACGGGGAAGTTCAGTGGCACAGGGATTAAGATCCTGGAAGCGACCGATTCGAATACAATGGACTTAAATTCTCTATCGGCGCACAAAGTGATGCATCGAAGCGTCCGCACCTGACGTGCGAAGTGCGCGGGAACCTCAAGGAGTGCAAACTTAACCAACTCGTTGAACTGCTGTTTGTGGTCGAAGCTTTCTCGTATGATCCTGAAGAACAAGCGACGCTCGCGCGTATCTTGGGGCAACGCTTTTGAGAGTTGAGGGTTGATACGACAATACGAGGCTTCAATTTGGCGCCGAGTTGCGGCGCGATGAATCGATTGCCAGACATCATCCAACCGGATTAGCGTTCCCCCATGGCACCGCCTGCGCCCGAATTCGAATCCTATGAGGCAATGGCCAGCCGGTTTCTCGATGAAGCAGAAAAACTCACTATCGAGCAATGGTCGGCGATTTGTCAGCGATACGAGGCTGCTTTGGAGGAGATAACTTCTGCTCTCGGCCGAATCGGCAAGGACACTTCTGACCTGGCGTTTCGCCTCATGACGATTCCGAAGGAGAAAGAGAAGCGCATTGGCTTCAACCGACAATTACACCAGCGAAAACTAGCTGTCGTCGCTAGCCTGCGCGAAACAATTCAGGTCGCCGGAACGACGCACTCCCTGCGCGTTATCGCCAACTCCGCGATGTCCGCCGTGACGTCTGCCATGATGATCTTCGATGAGCGCATTCAACGACCTCGCAAAGAGGCATTGGTCGCAGCTGTGTTTCGCCCATTTTACGGTTTTATCACCTTGCCAGCGTTCGACTACGACACAGCGCCGGCTCGCCCGCAACGAAAGGAGAAATCTGCCAAAGGCGTTTTTCATGTTGGCTTCCCAGAGAACTACTTCACCTACAGCGAACCCTTGCCAAAGTGGATGAGTGTGGCTCCGATGGGTTGGTTCAAGAAGCTGACCTTCCATGAAACGTGGAATTTGCCGCGAAATCCCGGACTCAGTTGCGATTTGGGTGGGAGCTACGAGCAAGAATGCGCCGTTTGCGGAGGCTCACTGCATCATTTGCTGACGCTGCCTGCCGTCGCTGGTCTGCCGGTAACTGGCCTGCAACAATTAGTGATCGTCTCCTGTTTATCTTGCCTCGGATGGACCGAACCTCGCCTCTTCTTCAGGCACGAAAAATCCGGCCTGGCGACGCCCACGAGCTACTCAGGCCCCACAACCAAACCACAGTTCCCAGCCAAACCGATTCGGAAGGCGACGATTGTTTTGTGCGAGACTGCAGTGAAATGGAGCGATCAACCTTGGGGCGATAGTACGCATCAGAATCTTAACCGCATCGGTGGCAAACCCAGTTGGGTGCAAGATCGGGAGTCCGCAACTTGTCCCCAGTGCCGCAAGTCTATGGCTTTTCTGGCGCAGTTGGACAGCGGCCTGCCTTCCGAGGACGGAAAGCGCTGGCCGTGGGGGAGCGGCGGCGTGCTGTTCATCTTCTGGTGCGACGCCTGCAAAATCGACGCCCAATTTTGGCAATGCACATGATCGCGAAGGAAAAGATTTAGAGGGCGGGACCAGCCCGTCGTGCCGCGGACCAACGTCAGTCCTACACATTAAACG
>JAQGOW010000342.1 GCA_028293405.1 Verrucomicrobiales bacterium | reverse complement strand
CGTTTACACGACAGCCGGTGGTTCGGGCATGAACGCTTTTACGAGCGAGGACATGACGGCTTATTTTATCACGGTGCCGGCGAATAAATTGGAGCTTTGGATGTGGATGGAATCGGAGCGGTTGTTGCACCCGGTGTTCCGCGAGTTTTATGCGGAACGCGATGTGGTGTTTGAAGAACGCCGGATGCGCACGGAGTCGACGCCGTTGGGGAAATTCGAGGAGCAATTCAATTCGATGTTCTGGGAATCGGCGCCGTACCACTGGCCGGTGGTGGGTTGGCCTTCGGATATCCCGGCCATTTCCAAGAAGCAGGCCGATGAATTTTACGCATTGTATTATCAACCGCAGAATATCACGGCGATTCTCGTCGGCGATTTTGATCCTGAAAAGGCTTTGGATTTAGCGGAAAAATATTTTGGTCGAATCCCGCGTGGGCATCAACCGCCGCCGGACGTGGTCACGATCGAAGTGAAACAGGAAGCGGAAAAGCGTATGGACGCCGCAGCCGAGACGAATCCGCAGGTGGACATCATGTGGCACACGGTTCCGTTTGCGCATAAGGATTCTTACGTGCTGGACGTGTTCGCGGAGATTCTTTCCACGCGCACAGGGCGGCTGTTCAAGGGAATGGTTCTTGGGTCGAAGATCGCGACTGACGCTAATGCGGGTCAGGATTCGAAGAAGTGGGCCGGCTTGTTCGACATTAGCGCGGAGTGCAGCGACGGTCATACGCCGCAGGAAGTCGAGCAAGGTATTTACGCGGAGTTGGAAAAGTTGAAGAAAGAGGAAGTGCCGGCTGAGGAATTGCAGAAGGTGAAAAATAATTTCGCTGCGCACGAATATCGCCGCCTTTCTTCGAACATGCCGATTTTGATGTATCTGATAAACAACGAAGGTCACGGGGATTGGCGCGAGATCAATAATGCGGGCAAAAAGATTCAGGCGGTCACCACGTCCGATGTGAAGCGTGTGGCGAATGAATATTTCCGGAAAGAAAATCGCGCAGTGGCCGTTTATACCCGCAAAGCCGGCGCAGCAAACAAGGGCCAACAAGCAGCCGCACACGTTGAGGAGAAGAAATGAAGAAATTGATTCGATGTATCGCATTTTCGACTGTTGTTTTGTTCGCCGCCGTAGGTTCAGTCGCACTTGCCCAGGACAAGATTGCCCCAGCACGGCTGTTACCGCCGCGACAACAAACCACTGGGCCATTACCACCGACGCCATCATCTTCGGCCAGGCAAACTCCGCCGGAGCCGCCGCATGAATCCATTTCCGCGACAGCGCCTCACATTCCAAATCGGCCGGAGAAATTGAAGTATCCCCCGCTGAAATATGAGCCGCCGAATCCTGCGGATTATCGCACGGTGCTGAAAAGCGGCACGGTTGCTTACGTCGTTCCTGATCACGAACTGCCGTTGATTAACATCCGGATTCTGGTGCACACGGGCGATTACGTTGTGCCTAAGGGCAAGGAAGGTTTGGCGGCGTTGACTGGTTATTTGCTCTCGCATGGCGGGACGAAGTCGATGACGGCAGAGCAATTGGAAGAACGGCTCGCGTTTTTGGCGGCGGGTTTGAGTGTCGATTGCGGTGACACGAGCGCAACGATCAACTTGAATCTGCTTTCGAAAGATGTGGACGAAGGGTTCAAAATTTTGCGCGAGGTTTTGACTGAACCGCGTTTTCAGGATGACAAGATTACGTTGGCTAAGGACCAGACGATGCAAGGGATTCGTCAGCGCAATGATGAGTCGTCGAACATCGAAGGACGTGAGCGCGGGTTCCTGGCGTTCGGTGAGGATTTTTGGGTTAACCGGTATTCGACGGCTGCTTCGATCGAGAGCCTCACGAAGGGCGATTTTCAGGAGTTCCATCGTAAATGGTTTCATCCGGACAACTTTGTTATCGCGGTGAACGGAGATTTTGATCGCGACACGATGGTTTCACAGTTGAACTTGTTCCTGCGCGATTGGCCGTTTACCGGGCCGAAGCCGCCGGAGATTCCGACGGACACACATTTTGCCAAACCGGGGATTTACGTTGTCGACAAAGATGTGAACCAAGGTCGCGTGGCGATGATGTTGCCGGGAATCCAGCGCGATGATCCGGATTATTACGCGGTGATTGTGATGAATGACGTTCTCGGTGGGGGCGGGTTTACATCGCACATCATGAATCGCGTGCGATCGGATGAAGGTCTGGCCTACTCTGCCGGTTCGAGTTTTCCTGGTGGAATTTATTATCCGCTGACGTTCACGGCGGGGTTTCAATCCAAATCGCGCACGGTTCCGTATGCGATTTCGATCGTGGAAGGTGAGATGAAACAGATGACGGAACATCCCATCACGGATGCCGAACTGAATACCTCGAAGCGTTCATACATCGATCGCTTTCCGCGCACGTTCGCGACCAAAACTCAGGTGGCAACGACGTTCGCTTTCGACGAATTCACCGGGCGTTATGCTAAGGACCCGCATTATTGGCACAATTTCCGCGACAATATCGACAAGGTCAGCAAGGACGATGTGCAGCGCGTGGCGAAACGGTTCCTGCACTTGGATAAGCTCGTTGTACTGATTGTTGGCCAAAAAGACGAGATCATGAAGGGGCATCCTGACCATGATATTACTTTGGCGAAATTGTCGAACGCGGTGGTGACGGAGTTGCCGTTGCGCGATCCGCTGACGATGAAGCCGATTATGAAGGGCTCGAACTAGAAGCGGTTGAGGCGGTGGCCAAAGCCTGAGCGCCCATAGCCGCCGCGAAAACCGTCATACGCAAAGCGCGGTCCGCAACCATAGTTGTAGATCGAAGAGTAACCGCGCCAGCCGAATTGGGCGTCGTAATAGGAACGTGCCGGCGAGTAGCTGAACGGGCCGCAATTGCCGCTGAACATCGTGCTTCCGTAACGCGAACCGATGACGGTGACGTTCGGGTTTACATTTTGGGTCGTGCAGACCGGAGTGGAACACGTGGGCGTTGAAGAAACGTAATGAACCTGTGGCGCGGATTGTTGAACGACAACGACTGATGGTTGCGCATAGGCGACCGGCACAGGCGGCATGGGCGCGGAGGTCGCTGTTGTGTCTTGAGATTGCTGATTGCTGTTGGCTCGCGCTAATTCCACCTGATGATCACGTCGAATCATCGCGTTGACCATTTCAGAGGGCACACCAACCTGGTTGAGGTAGAGAATTTCCTTGGAACTGAGCTGATAGGGAAAGTTGGACGTCTCGATAAATGTCAGCAACACGTCGGTTTT
>JAQGOW010000330.1 GCA_028293405.1 Verrucomicrobiales bacterium | reverse complement strand
GCAATTACAGACGATCAAGTTGTGGATGGGGGCGGAAGAGATTACCGCGGAGCTGGCCTTGACTCCGGAACAGCAAATGACCGGGATGATGTTTCGCACCAACATCCCGGAGAACTCAGGAATGTTGTTTGTTTTCGGCGGCACCTTTCGCGCTTCGTTTTGGATGAAGAACTGTCCATCATCGCTTGCTGGCGCTTACATCGATCCGAACGGACGCATTTTGGAGATCATCGATATGCACGCGCAAGATACAAACGCGATCGTCGCAAAAACGGCTGATGTTCAGTACGTGCTGGAAATGAAAGAAGGTTGGTTCAAGCGCCATAATATTTCCGAAGGCACTTTGATCCGGACCGAGAAAGGAACGTTCCGGGAAACGTTTTTTGGGCAGTAGTTGATGAAGAATGTCTTTTATCCCAAGTTTCCGCTAGCGCTGCTGCCGCGGATGTTGGGTTTGGCTGGTATCGGTGCGTTGATCGCAGGGGGATACGGAATTATGCACGATCAATTTACCTACAGCATCTCCGAGGAATATTTCACCAAGCTAAAATTCACGCAATTTCACTATGCGGATTTTGGTTTTCCGCGTCGCGTCTATGTTGCAGAAATCGGTTTTCTCGCGACGTGGTGGGTTGGGCTTTTTGGCGGTTGGTTTATCGGTCGAGTGGCGGTGCCGAGAATCAGCCCCGAACACATTGTGCGCAGGTGCGCGATTGCGTTTGCGATCATGTTTGCCTTCGCCATTGTTGGGGCGATGTCCGGCTTCCTTCTGGGCTTGGCGCACGGGCCTGACTTCAGCTCGTGGGACCCGATTGCTTTTGAACTGCACGTTATGGACGTGCCAAGGTTCGTTCGCGTCGCTTATATACATAATGCGAGCTACGCCGGCGGGTTTGCGGGATTGCTTACGGCGATTTTTTACGTTCGCCGGAGCTGCGGAAATGTATAAAGGCGGTTTACCTGCCTGGCGGAGGAAGTAACCTCGCCCAAAAATTGCGAACCGGGGGCGTCGTTGCTAGTCGATGACTTCGGTGAGATCCGGATTGCCTCGCTAACGATGAGAGCCGTTAGCGATTTTTTTGTCTTCAACCTCTTGTTTGGCCTGGCGCATCTTCTCGAAGACGGCCGACAAATCGACAACTTCCCGGCGAAGTTCAGCGCGTTCGTGACTGTTCAACCCATTTGGATCGAAACGCAACCTTCGGTGGAGATTCAATGTGCGCTCAAGACTGATTGTGGGAGGTAGTTGCTGGCGCAGACGTTCGCGCCAATGGAGCAGGGGTTCATTTTCGACGCGGCCGAGACCCGCTTCGTGCATCTTCTTTTCGAGTGCAAAAAATTCCGAGTCCAGCCCCGGCCAGACGTGATGTTCAGTTTCTCCTTCAGTGGCCAAGGTGCGTTTGCTCGTTTTATGCCGAATGATTCGCCAGACCAGAACGCCAATCAAAGGCACAAGAAAGAATGGAAGGTATTTGGTGTAGGAAACTTTGCTCCAACGCCATTTGGAATATTGGAAATAGATGTTGGAGAAAAAATCTGAGATAGGTTCCCAGAACGAAGCGTCGGCGGTGGCGGTCTCATTCCAATCCGCCGGTGTGGCATCGACTTCTAACCAAATTTTTCGGTCGCTGTCGTACGCGACAGCCCACGCGTGAGCGTGCCGCGCGCGCACCAGATACGTGTCACCGCTCGTGGAATTCGGCTGCACGGAATAGCCGGTGACGTAGCGCGTTGGAATTCCGAGTTCGCGCAGCAGAAGCGTTGCAGAGGTGGCAAAATATTCGCAATGCCCGGCGCGGACGGTCGTCATGAATGATCCCAATGCAGTATTTGTCGCAGTGTTCTGGGCGAGAAGTTCGGTTGAGTATTTAAAATTCTGCCGGAAATAATCGACGACGGCCTGCATCTTCTCGACTTGCGGCATGTGGCCGACGTTGAGTTCTTTAGCGACCTTTTGAAAAACAGCTTCTTCATTCGGAGGCACGTTGGTGTCGATGGGACTAGGTGTGCAATCGAATGTCAGGCCGGGGCCGTAATCAGCTACGTAATTCACGAAACTGGCCGTGGACTCGCACCGGGCGTATCCGAGGCGATTGGTTCGGATGGCGGCGAGCGTGCCGACATCATGCAATTCAAAGGCACCGTGTGGCAGGGCCAGCGGCGCGAACCGCGACGAAATGTAACGCGCAATACGCACTGAGTAGTTGATGTCCTTTTTGGGAAGCAGTTCAGCGGACTCATCACCGCCGACAATCACTTGACCATACTCGCTATCTACACTGCGCCAAACGCCCTTTGCGTAAGTGTCGTAAGTCGATTCACGCAGGAGCGCCGGAGGCACGGAATGTTCCGGATGAACGCGCATGACGATTTGTCCGGACATTTTGACACGGCCGGTTTTGCCGATTGAAGTGTGGCTCTCGCGGTGGTCTGGTTCACGTTTGAGAAAATCGGCGATGAATTGATCGAAGATATTCTGGACCTTGCCTTGGAGCGTGAACAGCCCCTGTTGCGCAAAAAATCCGAGACCTGAAATGACAACTAGCAACACGAGCCACGGCGCGAGCCGCATGCGCCCAGGTCGAATTGCGAAAAGCGCGTATGCCATCAGTAAGCACATGCCGGGATAGAAGTAAGGATTTGGGTCGTGCGCCGCGCTGGTCGCAAAGAGGCAAACCGCAAAATAAATCCAGTTCACATCCGCGCGCCGCCGCGCCGTGTAGGTTTTTGGTTGTCGTCGCAAAAACCAGGAGAACACGCTCCACTTCAACGTTTCCTGAGTCCCGAAGCGCTGTGCCGCTACGATCGGCACGAACACCAGCGGAAGATATTCGATAAATTGAAAACTGGCGCGAGCGGCATCATTCGTCGACGCAACAATAACGCCCATCGCGACGACCAGTATGGCGCACAAATCCCAGATTCTGTTTAGGTCAGTGTCCGAAAAATCCCAACGGGAGCGCAACAAAAGCGGCAGTTCCAATACGACGATAATCGGTATCGCTGCCACCATCGTGTGCGTTTGAAATCCCCAAAAGAGCAGGGCCGCCGCGAGCAGGAAACGTGGAAATTTCATGCGACCTTCTCCATACCGACCGCTGGCAGCGGCTGGGTTAGGCGTTCGCCGATTTTGCCTACTGGCAGCACACGAAAATTGCCTGGCTGATCAGCGAGCGGGCCGGGATCTAGTTTCACTTCGCCTTCGGTAATAACAAACACGCGCAATGGGATACCGCGTGAACTCAAAATACGCACCAGCCGTTGGCGCGATTCGTCCCACTGTAGAAAAATACAAATTGCGCCACTAACCTGGCTGCAGTGATCCAGCACACTTTGCTCGAGCGCTTCGAACTTTTTATCCAGACAAAGTTGGACCGAGGCAAGGATTTCGAGCATTTGCTGCATGTGCGCCAGGCCGCGTCCGGTCGTGAAGCAATAAGCCTGCGGGCCGACAAACATCAGGTCGAGCAACGTGTCGTGGTTCTGCATGCTGAACGCTAGCGACGCAGCGACCGAAACGGCTTCTTCGAAAATATCCATGTGCAATGCGTCCCCGAACGTGTCGAGGATCATGGCGTGACGGACGAAAAACTCGTCTTGAAATTCTTTGACGATCGGTTTGCCGGCCTTTGCAAAACTTTTCCAATGCATTTTGCGCATAGGATCGCCCGGTCGATATTCGCGCAAGGAAACGAATTCCTCCGATTCACCAACCGACGACGCCAGCGAAACACCGCCTTGTTGATAGCGAGTAGAGCCGGGCAATTCAAACGGCGGAATGTTGTAAAGCTTCGGCAGAATCAAAACGTTTTGCGGCGCGGTGACCGAGTGCAGTGAACGGAACAACCCAAACGGGTCTGTGCGCGCAACGACGCTGCCGTCGAGCCGCAACACGCCGCGTCGCAGGGGAATCATGTCAGCGTGGATGGTGCGTGACTGGCTTGCCGGAATATCCGGCAGCACGCGTTCGCGTGCGCCGACCCGGACGTTTCGCGTCAGCAACCAACGCCATCGATAGTATCGATGCGAGCGATCAAACCAATTGCGCTGGTGTTCGTAGGGTTCGCGCGACAAGGCAAATTCTTCAAAACTCGGGCACGGGTCGGGCAACTTTTCGTAGAAATTCAAGCCACGCGCGGTGTATCGCGAGTTATTGCGGACCGTGACTTCGTAATTAAGGCGACAACCCACGGAGCCAAATTTCGGCAACGTTCGTTCCACCGACATCTTCAACCGCCGCCCTCGCATACCGAGAACAGCAGTGCACAAAATACAACCGAGCAAAGCGAACGTCTGGTAGGAGAGGGAATTTGAAGTGTCGATGCCCATCGAACCCGTTGCAAGGAATGCGGCGCCAAACATCCAACCGACCATAGTGATCCGTCGGGTGATGCGCGGTTTGAGAGACGAGAACGCGCGGTAGTTGTAATAATGATACCGCTCGAGCATTGGATTACGCCGGGACCGGCACGCGTTTTAGAATGTCCTCAACAATTTGGCGCGCGGTCGCTCCGGAAAATTTTGCCTGCGGGTCGAGCACGAGGCGATGCGCGATGACCGGCACCGCAATCTCGTGAATGTGCTCGGGGGTGACAAATTCTTCGTCGTCGAACAACGCGAGAGCTTGCGTCAATTTCATCAACGCAATTGAAGCGCGGGCGCTGGCGCCGAGTTGAACGCCCGGTGCAGTGCGCGTGGTCGTGACGAGTTTGACGATGTAATGCTTCAGTTCTTCACTGACGCGGACCCGCTGCACCGCTTCGCGCAATTGCATCACGTCCTGGAGATTCACGCACGGCTCGATGGTTTCGAGCGGATGATTGTGCAGTTGCGCGCTCAACACCGCGACTTCATCTTCGGCACTGACGTAACCCAGGCTGAATTGCATCGCGAATCGGTCCATCTGCGCTTCGGGCAGGGGATACGTGCCGCGAAATTCGATTGGGTTTTGCGTGGCGATAACGAAAAACAATTGCGGCAAACTGCGGCGCATGCCTTCGACGCTGACCTGGCTCTCGCCCATCGCTTCGAGCAACGCCGATTGCGTGCGCGGCGACGCGCGATTGATTTCGTCCCCGAGCAGAATGTTCGTGAACACCGGGCCTTCGTGGAACGAAAAGTTCTGGGAGCGCTGGTTAAAAACCGAAACGCCCAAAATATCCGATGGCAACAAATCGGGCGTGAATTGAATGCGTTTGAAATCGGCATCAACGGCGCGAGCAAGCGCCTTCGCCAAAGTCGTTTTTCCGGTGCCGGGATAATCTTCCAGCAAAACATGGCCGCCGCTGGCCAGCGCCGCCAAAAGATAACGCACGGGATTCTTGTGACCGCGCATCACTTTTTGAACCGTCGCTGCGATTTTGTGATAAGTGTCCCGTGGGTTTGACTGGCTGGATTGCATTGTGTTTGGCGCCGTTCCTGAGTGTGCCTCAGGCAAAGCGGCGCCGTCGAGAAAAACCCGTTTACCCTCATGCTCAACTGGTTGTGCAATCATAAATTTGGTGCAGCGCGACCTTCGGTGGCTTGTGCCAGCCACCGCGAGCGCATTAATGCTGTCATTACTCCAACTGCGAAGAGCACAAAGCTGGCCAAGAGAATCATAAGTCCCACGGGCGCACTTGTTAGCATCTCGCCAACTTTGAATCCGGGAGGCATGACCATCGCCGCCAGCGCTGCAAATGGGATGAGTCGATGGTTCCAATGTCCGCACAAGCAACGAATCACAAAACCTGCCAGGAACACCGCCGCGCCCGAGAGCAATACGCCCCAGAAGGACGTGATTCCATCGTTCCATAGCCATCCAAAACAATTCGCCAACCACGAGATCACCACGAACACGCGTGCCTGCCTTGAATGCGGATCCAGTTTGTCCTCCCAACGAAGGCTGTGCAGAACGATAAAGGTCAAACCCAAGTGAGCAAATGCGAAGATGCTTTCAACCCGATGGAAAATCACAGACGTGGTGATTGTAACGATGAGGCCGCCGAGAAACCCGTAGCGCGGGTCGCGCGACAACAACGATCGCAATAGCAGAAATGCTCCAATCGCAATCCAGACGGTTTGGCCAATTTGAATTTGTGGTTGGAACGCAGGCGCTGACACCGAACCGACGCGCACCGCTGAAATGGTCATCGCACCACTTATCGCCAGCAACAGGAGATTGAACCAATTTCTTGATTTGAACGTCAGCACTGCGAACAACGCGACATTGATCGCACCCAACGTGAGCAGTATTCCGCGGTCGTTCGAAAACGCCGGAACCATCAGTGCAACGACCGAACCCGCCAGTAGCGATCGTTCGTATATCACAGACATGTTTGACGACGACCATTTCACATCCTGCGCGCGTGCCCACAAAATCCAACACACGGTGAAGATCGTCGGGGCCGTTAAGGCAAATCGCAACTCACCCTTGGGCAGCCCATATACGTAATCGATACAATAAAAATGCACCGCCGTGCCCGCGATCCAGATCAGCAAGGTCAGTAATGGAAATTCCGCCCGCGAGAAATACGCTGGCGAATCCCTTTCGCGTCGGGGAA
>JAQGOW010000218.1 GCA_028293405.1 Verrucomicrobiales bacterium | reverse complement strand
CGTTTCAGAAGTGCGGAGTCATTTGGAAACGTTGCGCCATGCGGGATGCAATCTGGTCGGCGCGGTCTTGAATCACGAACCGAGTTCGTTCGTGCGTCGGCAGTTCTCGCGCTTCGCGGCAATTGCGGTGTTGGGTTTCCTGGGACTGCAAAGCGCCATGGCCGGTGATCGCGCCGTGAACCCAATCACACCGCATCAAATCAACGAACATCCGAATCGAGCGCTCAAGCCACTGCCGTCAGAAATTATCCAGCCTACACCCGCTGCAACCACGCAGTCGCAAATCGAAACCTTTTCATTCAGCACCAACGCCCCTGCCCCGCGCTCGCAATGGCAACAACACCTGACGCTCGGACCCGGTGATGTTTTAAATCTCGGTTTCTATGGAGAAACCAATCTCGCCAAAGCCGATGTCGTTATCGGCATGGACGGACGGATCAGTTACTTGCAGGCGCAAGACATCGTCGCCGCAGGGCTGACCATTGATGAATTGCGTATCCGGTTAAACGACCAACTTAAAAAATTCTATCGCACACCGCGCGTCATCGTCAGTCCGGTCGCGTTTCACAGCAAAAAATATTTTGTGCTCGGCAAAGTCGGCCAACGCGGCGTGTATGAATTGGACAGGCCGATTACGATTCTGGAAGCCGTCTCGCGCGCGCGCGGATTGGAAACCGGCATTCTCAATCGCAACGCCGTTGACCTTGCCGATCTAGGCCGCAGCTTTCTCATTCGCGGCGGCCAACGCGTGCCGGTCGATTTCGAGAAGCTGTTTTTCCAGGGAGACTTTTCACAAAACCTTTACATCGAACCAAACGATTACCTCTATTTCCCACCAGCCAACTTGCAGGAAATTTACGTTCTCGGCGAAGTGCGAGCGCCCGGTATCACGGCCTTCACGCCGAAGCTGACGGTCATGCGAGCGATCGCCGATCGTGGCGGATTCAACGAACCGGCGTTCCGCGATCACGTGCTGGTCGTGCGCGGTTCGTTAACGCATCCACAAACCTTCATTGTGAATTCATGGGCGGTGCTCGACGCGCGTCAAGCCGACTTCAAGCTGCAATCGCGCGACATCATCTATGTGGCGCGACGCCCGTGGCATCGTGTTGAAGAATTGTTAGACACAGCGGCGATCGCGTTTTTGCAATCGGCGGTCACATCCTGGGCGGGGGCAAACATCGGGCCAATCATCGGCAAACCTTTCGTGCCTTCATTATGAGAATTGTCACCTTCCCACGAATCGCATTCGTCCTGTTCGCGTATCTGTTGACGGCGTGCCAGACGCAGTTGCCTGGACCGCGCAGATTTAATCCCACGATTCCTCCGGCCGCGCTTTCCACAAACGCGATCGACATGACAGGGTTGACGAGCAAGATCGACCCGGAATTGCTGCGCCCACCGGTGCAACCGTTCACGCTCGGGCCAGGTGATAAGATTGAAGTCGAAGTTTTAAACGATCTGAGCACGCGAGCGCTTCTCACGGTGACGCCGGACGGCAAAATATATTTCAATATGTTGCAAGGTTTGGACGTTTGGGGCCTGACGCTCGGGCAAACGCAGGACCTGCTGCAAAAGGAACTGGGACGGTTCAATCGCGGCTCGGTTGAAGTCGGAATCACGCTGCGCGTGGTGGAAAGCAAAAAGGTTTGGCTACTCGGACGGCTCACCGCGCCCGGCGTGTATGGACTGAGCAACGCAGTGACGTTGTTGGAGGCTATATATAATGGTGGCGGGCCGTTGACGTTGTTGGGTGCGACCGGTGCCGGCGGCACGCGCGATGTTGCGACGATCGGCATGAACGAAGACCTGGTCGATTACAAAAAGAGCTTCGTGCTGCGCCAAGGCAAGATGTTGCCGGTCGATTTCCTGCGCCTTTCCAAAGGCGACATGACCCAGAATATCTACCTGCACCCAGACGACTATGTTTACCTCGCGCCTGGTTACGCGCAGGAAATTCACGTTATCGGCATGGTGGGCGCGCCGGGAACGGTGCCTTTCACGCAAGGGATGACGCTTATTTCGGCGATTGCCAGCGCCGGCGGAACCTTTCCGGATTCTTACACGCGGCAAGTGGCAATCGTGCGCGGCAACCTTCAAGCGCCCGAAATTGCGTTAGTCGATTTGAAGCGAATCGAAAAAGGACTTGCTCCGAACGTCTACGTTGCGCCCGGCGACATTATATATGTGCCTCAGACGCCGTATCACAAATTGAAACAATACTGGGATGTCCTTACGCAAACATTCGTCGGCTCAGTCGCCATCAACGAAGGTTCTCGGGCTGTGTTGAATCAGCCGCCACCCGTCAACGGGGTTCTCATCCCGTTTGGCAGCACAATCAGCATCGTGCCCAGCTCTCCTAGGTAGGTTTTTCTCAAGTTTCAGATGTACGAACCGGTTGGCTGCAAGCCGCTACACAATTAGCAGCGTACGGCCGCGTCCAAATACCATTACCGGTATGTAATGCACCCTTTCTTATCACAAATGGTTGGCATACCCCCTGCTAGAAGCATAGGTGCGGTTC
>JAQGOW010000167.1 GCA_028293405.1 Verrucomicrobiales bacterium | reverse complement strand
TCGTGCCGGGAAGCAACGTCGCAGTCGCGGACCAATCGCTCGTGCCCGTGACATCCACCGATTGCCCATTGATCGACACTGAAACGCTCGCCACGCCATTCGAGTCAACCGCTGTTCCCGACATCGTCAGAGCCGAACTGCTGATGTTGTTGACGTCCTCAGCCGGCGTGGTGACCAGCAGACTCGGCGGAACGATGTCTTCAGGCTGAACGATCGGATACAACCGAACGATACCGTTGCGCGAATACCCATCGACGGTGTTGAACCCGCCCGCGACAAGAATTTTGCCGTCAGGCTGAATGAATAGCGACCACGCGTAGTTGTCGACATTCACCTTAAAACTGTCGTCCAGCGAACCGTCTGCGTTCAATCGCGCGACACTCGTTCGCTGCGTGCCATCGACCGACGTAAAGTATCCGCAAAGCAAAATCTTTCCATCGGATTGCAGGCGAACCATCTCAGTCTTGTCGTTGACACTACCGACGAAGCTCGTATCGAACGATCCATCACCATTCACTCGAGCGATGTCTTGCTCGAAGACCTTGTGAATATTCTCGGAATGCCCACTCACGATGTATTTGCCGTTCGACAGCGGAACCGCCGAGTAGACTGCAGTCTGATCACCGAAGTTCGGCGCAAATGACGAATCCGCACTTCCATTCGGGTTCACAATCGCCATCCGGCTGTGGTCGGCGCGATTATAGTGATTGAACCAACCGGTCACAATAAACCGGCCGTCATTCAATAGCGTCAACGAGCGACCCCACGTGTTCAAGTCATCGCCTACGTCGAAGCTCCGGTCCAACGACCCATCGCTGTTCAGCCGCGCAAGTCCCGTTATATATGTGCCGTTGTAGTTAGTGAAATTTCCGGTGATTAGAATTTTCCCATCATTTTGCACTGCCGTTGCAAAAATATATGGGTTCGGGTTTCCGTCGATCGCAACACCAAGCGTTCCCGATGCGCCTGTTCCTGGATCGAATGAACGGTCGAGGCTGCCGTCTGGATTAAGCCGCGCAACGAGATTGCGGGGTTGATCCCCAACTGCGTTGAAAAAACCGCCGATGACAATTTTACCGTCCGGCTGCAACGCCATCGTGCGCACCCGATACGACGGGTGCGCCTCAAACGACGTGTCAATGCTGCCATCGGGATTCAGCCGCACCATATAGGCGTGCGGCGTGCCGTTGAAGTGCGTGAAACTTCCCGAGAGCAGAATTTTTCCGTCGGGTTGCACAATGACCGTTTCAACCAGCGCGTCAGCACCGCTGCCCGGATTGAACGAAGTGTCAACCAGCGACGATGCGCGCGCGCTCCAAGACAAACAACACACCGCTATCAAAACGGCCCTACCGATCCCACCACCACTCACTTTGACCTGCATATGACTTTTTCTCCGTTGGTTACATGCTCTGTTTTCGTTGGTTAGTTCAGTCGTAAACTAGCGTGCCTGCAGTCGGTAAATTCGCGTGTTGTTCGTCGCGCTTGCATCGGACAGCGTCTTGACCGTCCCATCGCCAATCGTCGTCGAAGCATCGGTCCACGCCGGTTGTGACACCGACCCCTTGTATTGCAGCGTGTATGTCGCGTCCGGAACCGTCGCGATTGAAACGTTGTAAGTATTCCCGCTGCGTTTTGGGCCCATGAGCATTGGCCCCGGATTGATCCGCGAAATGCCCGCTCGCGAAATGCCATCGACCGTATAAAACCCGCCGCCGAAAAGAATTTTCCCATTTGGCAACACAGCCGTGTGCCAGACGTAGTTGTCGAAGTTAGCGAAGAACGATCTATCCAACGACCCGTCAGGATTCAATCGCGCCACACTGCTCACGCCCACACCGTCCGCTAGCGAGAAATATCCAGACATGATGATCTTGCCGTCCGCTTGCAACCGGATTGTCTCCACCTTGTCATTAGCCGAGCCGTGGAAGCTGTAATCATAGGACCCGTCGCTGTTCAGCCGCGCGATTTCGTTGGTAAAATAATTCGAGGTGTTCTCGCAATGTCCAGCAACGATGTATTGCCCGTTCGTCAATTGAACAGCCGTATAGACGGCGGTGAGATCACCGAAATACGGAGTAAAACTCGCATCAGCGCTGCCATCCGAATTGACGCGGACCATGCGATTAAAGCCACCGCCGTTGTAACTCCTAAACCACCCCGTAATGATGATTTGTCCGTTCGACTGCACCAAGAGAGAACGGCCCCACGACCCATTGTTCAACCCACCGCCGACGTTGAACGTCACATCCAGGGTCCCATTCGTGTTCAATCGGGTGATTCCGTTTCGGCCAACACCATTGAACGCCGTGAAATTCCCGGTCATGAGAACTTTACCGTCCGGCTGCAGCGCCGTGTAGAATACGAACGGCGACGGATTGCCGTTGATCGCCGTGCCGAGCGTACCGGAGGCGCCCGTGCCCGGATCGAAGCTGTAATCAAGACTGCCGTCAGCGTTCAGTCGCGCGATCAGGTTTCGCGATTGCCCTTCAACGTTGTTGAAGTATCCGCCGATCACAATCTTTCCGTCCTTTTGCAAAGACATCGTGCGAACCCAATACGATACGCCCGCGGAGAAACTTGGATCCAAAGTTCCATCCTCCTTCAAGCGCGTGATGTATGACTTCTGGACCCCATCGAATTGCGTGAAGTTGCCGCAGATTAAAATTTTACCGTCCGGCTGCGGCACAATTTGTTCGACAAGCCCCCCATTAATTCCTCCACCTCCGCTGTTGAACGACAAATCAACCAACGGAGATGTGGACTGCGCTGAATGTGACTGTCCCCGGGCAGAGCTCACAGTCCAACCTCCAAATACAAGACTCCCAACAACGAGCGCACCGTGCGCCCAAACCCGTACCCTCATTTTGAAACTCTCCCTTATCTCACTTCGCGTTTATGCTGCTTGCACTGCAACCTGCGGCGCGGACCCATCTTGCGCCTTCATCAATTGCTGCACTAACACCACCGCAAATTCTTCAATCGTGGGGTGTTCAAAAAATTGTCCTGCGCTGATATCCACTCCGAATTGCGCGCAAACACGCGACACAACCTGGATCGCCAACAGCGAATGACCGCCGAGCTTCAGGAAGTTGTCCGTGATTCCTACGCGATTGACCCGCAAGACATCACGCCAGATTTCTGCGAGCATCGATTCGAATGGCGTGCGTGGCGCGACGTATTCCCGCGCGGCGTCGCGCTGCAGTGTTCCGGGGTCAGGTAAATTCTTGCGATCGATCTTTCCGTTGGGCGTCAGCGGCAAGCGTTCAAGCTCCACGCAAACCGACGGCACCATTTGCGCCGGCAATGTTCGTTCCAGGAAGGCACGCAACTCTGCAGACGATGGTTTGCTAGCTTCCGGTCGCGGAACCCAATAACCAACCAGTTGTTTGCTACCGGAGCGATCCGTCTTGGCAGAAACGACTGCCGATGCCACCGCCGAATGACGGCTCAGTGCATTCTCAATCTCACCAAGTTCGATGCGAAACCCACGAACCTTCACCTGCTGATCGCGCCGTCCGCTATAGAGCAGCGTGCCCGCGTTCGTCTTCGGATCGGGCAGCCACCGGCCCACATCGCCCGTGCGATAAATACGCGCGCCTTGTTTGAATGGATTCGCAACAAACTTTTCCGCCGTCAGATCGTCGCGTTTGAAGTAGCCGTTCGCCAGCCCATCGCCACCGATGCAAATCTCACCTTCGCTACCGGTGGGAACGAGATTGTTTTGCGCATCCAAGATATAAACATCGGTATTCGCAATCGGCGCCCCAATCGGCATCGCTTCCGCCTCCGACGCCTGCGCGTCATCTGCGGAAGTGACCCGATGAACCGTCGACCAGATCGTCGTCTCCGTCGGCCCATACATGTTCCACAACTCACCGCAACGTGGCAGCAATTGCTCCGCAAGCTGCGGCGGCAACCCTTCACCGCCGCACAAAACTTTCAATGTCTTGTTGCCCTTCCAACCGGTTTCAATCAACCCGCGCCAGGTCGTTGGCGTCGCTTGCATCACCGTCGCGCCGCACGATTCCATCAGCGTGGCGAGCGCACCGAAATCCGTCACGGTCTTCGATGGCGCGATTACGACACACGACCCAACTGTCAACGGCAACAACAGTTCGAGTCCGGCGATATCGAACGAAATGGTGGTCACCGCGAGCAGGACATCGTCTGACGCAATCCCTGGCCGCTCTTGCATCGACGACAAGAAATTTACCAGTGCGCGGTGTGAAATTTGTGTTCCCTTTGGCTTGCCCGTTGAGCCCGAGGTGTAAATGACATACGCAAGTGCGTTCGGGTCGCTGTAATGCTTGTGCTTTGACGCCTCGCTTTGGACTGCAACAAATTCATCTGCGCACACAACCTTTGCACCCGTTGCTGCGATCGCATTCGAAAACTTCTTCTGCGTAATAATCGCCGTCAGTTCGGCATCCTCGCACATATACGCGAGTCGCTCCTTCGGAAAACCCGGATCCAGCGGGACATAAGCAGCGCCACTCTTCATGACAGCGAGAACACTCACCAGCATCTCCAATGAGCGCTCGCATTGAATCCCGATGCGTCTGCCAGGTGCCGCACCCAACTGTTGCAGGTGAGCAGCGAGGTTGTTCGCACTGCGATCCATTTGCTGATACGTCAGCGATTTGCCCTCGAATACCGCAGCAACAGCATCCGGTGTTTTGCTCGCCTGCGCTTCAAACAATTCATGCGCACAGACACTTGGGATCGGCCGCTCTGTCTTATTCCATTCCTCGACAAGTCGCGCGCGTTCGGCCGTAGGCAGCAACGAAACCTTGTCGCAAGCCTCATCCGCGTTGCATGCCATTGCCGCGAGCGCATTCGCGTAATACTCGCACATCAAGCGAATCTGTTCTGCACAAAGCAGGTTCGGGTTGTAGTCGAAGTGCATTTGCAACTCCGACGCCGACGCATCAAGCATGAACGTCGCGTAGAAAGTAAAGTTGTTCGCCTCAAAATAGTAATCTTCTAGAAACGTCCGCTCGCCGTATCCAGGGATGTCGCGATACACGTGGAACTGAACAAAGTCGAAAGCCGTTTCGAACAGCGTATGTCCACCTGCAATCTGCTGAATTTCAGACAGCGGACAGCGACGATGCGGCAGCAATTCCTTTTCAGCCGCAAACGTTTTCCCGATGAGTTCTTTCCACGATCCTTCAACGTTGCCAAGTCTCAGCGGAATTGTGTTGAGGAAAAGTCCGATGATCTTGTCGCCATCCACGGTCTGCGGACGACCATTGCTAACTAAACCTGTGACCACGTCAGCCTGCCCGGTTAAAACGCTCATTACGCGGCAGTGCGCCGCGAGCAACACCGTCCGCAAAGGCACACCCATCGAGTTCGCTAGCCTCTGCAGACCTTCAAAAACTTCCTTCGGAAAGATGATCTCAGGCCCACGATTCTGTTCAGTTCCACCGGCCCGTATCGCCTTCGGCCAGCGCGGCAACATTTGCACTGGCGCTTCCGTCAGCTTCTCTTTCCAAAACCGACGCGTAGCTTCGCTGTTGATCGATTCCTGTTCGAGTCCAACAAAATGACGATACGTCGACTTTGGCGGCGCGATCTCCGCCGGCTTTCCTTCGAGCCAACCGGCGTAATCCTGAAACAACTCCGTCAACATCGCAGCGAGGCTCCAACCATCCATGATGATGTGATGGAAACTGACAACGATTTGAAACGCTTGATCGGTGTAACGCTGCACGTGCAATCGCATCATCGGTGCGACTGCCCAAGCGAATGCACGGCGCTTCTCTGTTTCAACCCATTTCACCAAGCGCTCCCGCTGATCGGTCGCGTTGAATGTTCGCAAATCCTCGATCGTGATTTCCGGCTGCGCATCGCGATGCAGCAGTTGCAATGGCCGCGAATACTTGGCGAGGTCGAATGACGTCCTGAAAATTGGATGACGTTGAATCAATCGACTCACTGATTCACGCAACGCTGGCTCATCAAAAGCCATGTTGATGCGAAAGCTGAAGACGTCATGGAAGATCGCCGACGTCGGATCGTAGTCGCTGTGAAAAACCATCCCGACCTGCAACTGTGTCATCGGATACGCATCTTCCAAATCCGACGGCAACTTTGGCCGATCTGTTTCGCTGACCAACGCAAATCGTTCACGCGCATGGTTCGTTTCGGTCGAAGCGCGCTTGCCAATCGTGGTCACCGCAGCCAGCTCGCGAATCGTTGGCTTCCCAAACAAATCTTCCAACGAAATGTTCAGGCCTTCTTCCCCTGCCCGCACGAGGACGCGAATGCTACGGATCGAATCGCCTCCGAGTTCGAAGAAATTGTCATTCGCACCAACTGTCTTCAACCCGAGTACTTCCTGCCAAACTTTCGCCAGCGCCTTCTCTTCGGCGCTTTGTGGTTCAACAAATTCCTGCGCTAAAGTCGGGCGCTGCGAATCCGGTTCCGGCAACGCTTTCCAATCGATCTTACCATTCAACGTCAGCGGTAACGCCTCAACAAAAACGAACGCCGACGGAATCATGTATTCAGGCAACTGCCGTCCTAACCAACCGCGCAGTTCCGAAGTCGAAACCTTCGATTTCGACGCCACATATGCGACCAAGCGCTGGTGATCTCCGTCAGCTTTGGCAGTCACAGCGCCTTCACGGACCGCAGGATGTTGCAACAGCACGGTTTGAATTTCTTCGAGTTCAATGCGGAACCCGCGAATCTTCACCTGCTGATCCTTGCGCCCGAGATACTCGAGATCCCCATCAGGCAAACGTCGTGCCAAATCACCGGAGCGATATAGCCGCGCATGCGATTGGCTCGAGAACGGGTCCGCGACGAATCGTTGAGCCGTCAATTCCGGGCGCTTCAGATAACCGGAAGCAACACCCGCTCCACCGACGCAAATTTCCCCAGGGCAGCCATCCGGCACCGGCTGCAAATTGTCGTCCAACAAAAACAAATCGAGGTCCGGAATCGGCACGCCAATAACGCTGCCGAGCTTTGCGTCCAGATCTTTCTGTCGAATCGGACGATACGTCACATGCACCGTTGTTTCGGTGATGCCATACATGTTGACCAACGTCGGTTGTTGATCGCCGTGACGCGCAAACCACGGCACGAGACTTTGCAGCGGCAACGCTTCGCCGCCAAAGACAATGTATCTCAAACTCAGGTCACGACCCTTTGCATTCGACTGCGCGTATTCTTCTTCAACACGAATCAGATTGCGAAACGCTGAAGGTGTTTGATTTAGGACCGTGACATTTTCGCGTTCCAGCAATGTGTAGAATTCACTTGGCGAGCGACTCACCAGGTACGGAACAACAACTAATCGACCGCCGTTCAACAGCGCACCCCAGATTTCCCAAACCGAGAAATCGAACGCATAGGAGTGGAACAAGGTCCACACGTCGCTGGTATTAAAGCGAAACCAATGATCCGTTTTGGTAAAAAGCCGGAGGACGTTGTTATGGCTGACGCGAACACCCTTCGGCTT
>JAQGOW010000155.1 GCA_028293405.1 Verrucomicrobiales bacterium | reverse complement strand
GTTCGCAACCGCGACCGCGGAACAGCGTGTTGTCCTGGAAATATTCGCGTTCGATTTTCAGGTCTTCGAACATTTTATCCGGGTAAACCAGCGGTTCCTTACACGCGGCACAAATACGGCGCATGAGGCGTTGCGCGCATGCCAGAATAACTGACGACGAAATCAGGAACGGCGGAATTTCCATGTCGTCCAGACGCGACACCGCGCCGGCGGCGTCATTACAGTGCATCGTACTCAACACCTGGTGACCCGTGAGCGCAGCTTCAACGGCAATTTCCGCCGTTTCCGTATCACGAATTTCACCGATCATGACGATGTCCGGGTCTTGACGCAAAATGGAGCGCAAGCAATTCGCGAACGTCAGCCCGATTTCTTTTTTGACCGGCACTTGGTTGATGCCCGGAATCTGGAATTCCACCGGGTCTTCAACCGTAATGATGTTGAACTCAGGATTGTTGAGTTCGTTTAAGCACGAATAAAGCGTCGTCGTTTTTCCAGAGCCCGTCGGTCCCGTCACCAACAGCAATCCGTGCGGAGCATCGACCGCTGCACGAAACCGCGTATACGTTTCCGTATCCAACCCAAGTTTTTCCATGCTGGCGGACAAGTTGCTCTTGTCCAAAACACGCATAACGCATTTTTCACCATGCACCGTAGGCAGGAAAGACACACGCATGTCGATGTCACGACCACCCACGCGCACGCGCAAACGACCGTCTTGCGGCAAGCGTCGTTCGGCAATATCCAAACTGCTCATGACCTTCAAGCGCGAGGCCAGCGCAACCTGCAAAGCTTTGGGTGGCGGCGGCATGTCGATGAGCGAACCGTCGATACGATAGCGCAAGCGCACCATGTTTTCGAAAGGCTCGATGTGAATGTCGCTCGCCCGATCGCGAATCGCCTGCACGATGACTAGGTTCGCCAGCTTGATCACCGGCGCGTCTTCCGTCGACGCCGTCAACTGCGCCAGGTCAATGACCTCAACCGCTTCGCTCGTCACCTCAAGGTTGTCCGCTTCAGCTTCGGCTTCCGCCTGCTTCGCGGCGTCCTGGATGATCTCCTCCATGCTGTTGCGTCCGGCCGCATCGAGGTTGTTGAGCTTGTCGATGATTGCCTTCTCCGAGGAAATCAGCGGCGAAACTTCCATGCGCGTGATGCGCTTGATGTCGTCAACGGCCAACACGTTGAGCGGGTCGGCCATCGCGAGGAAAAGCTTGCTACCAAGGCGCGAGACCGCAACCACCTTGTGATTAAGTGCCGTGTCCTTGGGGATGAGGTCAGCAACTTCCGGCGGAATGGCCATGCGCGGCAAATTAATCGGCGGCACATTCAAGACGCGCCCCATCGCCACCACTAAATCCGCCTCCGCGACTAGTGCACCGTCCTGAATCAACTTGATTAGGCGCGTGCCATCTTTTTTCTGGCGGTCGAGCAAGCCCGTGACCTGCTCGCTCGTCAATAACCCGTCTTCGACGAGTGTATCGGCGATGCGTTCTCCAAATGATTTGACAGGTGGCATGGTGATTACCTGAAGGCTTTCGCCAAAATTTTAAGCAAATCCATCGGTGGAACGAGATACCAGATCACGCGGCATTTAGCCGCTTGCTCCATCTCGGCCATCGCTATTTTGTTGAACGGGTTTGCCGTGCCGACCAGCAACGATTTGCTCATGCGATCAAACGGCAACAGGCACCAACGCAAACACGTTCCGCGCGGAAAAGTCCGCATCATTTCGATATCCAATTCGTAACGTCCCATCGGTATATACGGCATCCGCGAACGATCCGAAACCATCCGCATCGCTTTGTCCACCGGGACAAGGTCCTTCTCTGCGAGCAGGTGAATAAAGGGTTCGTTGGGTTTCAGCGGCGTATCGTGCGGATTGACCTTGGGCCAGGTCGCTTCGAAATCAGTATCAGTGATCAGTTTGCCTTCGACAAACAGCTTGCGCATGATCGCTTTGCCGTCATCGGGTTCCGCAGATAAATTTGTTTTTCCGACCTTGGCTGGCTCGGGTTCGGGCGCGTTCGATTTATTGAGTCGTTCAGCCCGGGAAGAAAGTTGCTTGATGGCCGCGCCGGCTTCGATGTCGTCAGGAATACGTTGCAGGATCGTCTCGTATTCCATGATGGCCGACGAAAGTTGGCCAAGTTGGACGTAAGCGTTGGCAATGCGGCGGCAGGTCGCCACCACTTCATCGCCCATCCCCAACTTAAGGTAAGCCTCTTTGAGGATGTCCAAAGACTGGTAATCCAGCGGTTGTGTCTGGGTAATCACCTCAAACATTTCAACCGTCTGTTTTAGCTGTGCTTCCTCGCCGCTATGTATCTTTGCTTGCATTCGCGTGTCTCAATCCGCGTCGCGCAACTCTAGAGTCCCTTCATTTAAACTCAACAAAATTGCGCAACCCATTCATTAATCGAGCGTTGCAAAAACAAGCCTGCGCCATCGCCCACGAAAATACTGGCGAAACCCGCTGCTTGTCCTAAGTTACAACGCCTTTCTTGAATATGTTGACCGGCACCTATACAGCAATAGTCACGCCATTTAACCGTGGCCAGTTCGACCAAGCCGCTTTCCGGCGCTTGATCGACCTGCAAATCAAAGCGGGAATCGACGGCATTGTGCCCGTCGGAACCACCGGCGAGTCGCCCACGGTCAATTATCAGGAACACATCGAGATCATCGCCAAAGCCGTCGAGTTCTCACGCGGCCGGCTTCACGTCATGGCGGGCACCGGCGGCAATTCCACCAGCGAAGCCGTCTACCTGACCCAAGCCGCCGAAAAAGCCGGCGCCAATTCCTCCCTCCAAGTTGCGCCATACTATAATAGGCCGACCCAGGAAGGCCTCTTCCAACATTTTCTCGAAGTCAGCAAGTCCACAAAGCTTCCCATCATTTTGTATAGCATCCCCGGTCGATGCGGTGTGGAAATCGCCGTCGAAACCGTTCATCGCCTCGCCGCGGTCACGCCGAAAATCGTCGGCATTAAAGAAGCCGGGGGCAATCCCGATCGCGTTAGCCAATTGCGCGCGAAGCTCGGCAAACGTTTCACGATCCTGTCAGGCGACGACGCGCTCACGCTTCCGTTCATGTCCGTCGGCGCACAAGGCGTCGTTAGCGTCGCGTCCAACATCATTCCGAAACAAGTCGTGCAAATGGTCGCCGCCTACGCCAAAGGCGACACCGCGCGCGCCCTCAAATTGCATGAGCAATATTATTCCATCTTCAAAGATCTCTTCATCGAATCCAATCCAGTCCCGGTTAAAACCGCGCTGGCCATGATGAACCTCTGCAGCGACGAATGCCGATTGCCACTCGTCGGCATGAGCCCAAAGAATCGCGACATTTTGCGCGCGACTCTGAAAAGCTGCGGCGTAATTTAGCAAAAAAAGCGCACAGGAAACTAACTAATGACAAAGGTTGTTATTACCGGGGCGTACGGTCGCATGGGCATGACCCTCTTGCGCTGCGCTGAACAAATTCCCACCATCGACGTCGTCGGCCAAATCGACATGGGCCAGGACCTCCGCGACGTGATCGAAAAAGCAGACGTGGTTGTCGATTTTTCCTATCACGAAACCACCGTTCGTTTTGCCGACATTTGCGCCACGAACAAAAAAGCGCTCATCATCGGCACCACCGGCCACACCCAGGCCGAAACTGCCGAACTAAAAAAACTTTCCACACGCGTCCCGATGGTTTGGACCTCCAATTATTCCACCGGAGTGAACACGCTATTTTGGCTGACGCGCAAAGCCGCTGAAATTCTCGGCTCCGATTTCGACGTCGAAATTGTCGAGATGCATCATCGCTTGAAAAAAGACGCCCCGAGCGGCACGGCAAAATCGCTCGCCGAAATTCTCGCGTCCGTTCGCAAACAACAACTCGACAAAGTCCTTCGTCACGGTCGCGAAGGTTTAGTTGGCGAACGCGCTGCTGCAGAAATCGGCATGCACTCGTTGCGCGGCGGCGACGTCGTCGGCGATCACACCGTCATTTTCGCGAAAACCGGCGAACGCCTCGAACTCGCGCACAAGGCGTCGAGTCGTGAGACCTTTGCCAACGGCGCGTTGCGGGCCGCTCAGTGGATTGTCGGCAAAAGACCCGGCGTCTACGACATGCTCCATGTGTTAGGCCTGAACGAACCTGGCGAAACCGACACCAAACGCATCAGTCGCACGGGCAGTCGGTAGGAGCGCGGACCTTCTTAGAGTTTGACACTACCCTCCACGCCCCCTAATTTTAATCCACAATAGACTGTTATGGCCGATATCACTCCTAACGTTCCCGGAGGCGCACTGCCACCAAAACCGGCTGACGCCGCCAAGGTGCAGCCCAAAAAAGAGACGGTCCGCATCAATTTGCCGCCTAAGCCGACATCGTCCCCGACGATCAAATTGCCGACGCTCCCAGCCGGCGCGCCGCCACCCAGCAGTGCTGCCAGCGCAGCTCCTGTTGCCGGGGCTCCTGCTTCCAGCGCCCCTCGCGCACCAGTTCCGCCGGCATCCGGCGCACCTGCATCGCGCGTCGCTGCAACTACCACCGCGCCGCGTCCAGCTGCTGCAACACCTGCTGCTGCACCGCGTCCGATGGCAGCTCCAGTCGTTGTTGGCCTCACTGGCCTCGACAAAGGTTTGGCTATCGCAGCGGCAGTTAGCGCATTGATCGGCGTCGCCGGCGTTGCCTATCTGGCGTTCATGGTCTATCAACCGGCTCCGTAAGACCGTTTAGTTGACGACTAGATTAGGTTACGACTTACGATTATACTTACGTACTATGGCACCGAACATTTCGACCCTCACATCGACTAATTTCCAATCCGAAGTCCTGTCATCTGCCACGCCCGTCCTCGTTGATTTCTGGGCGGAGTGGTGCGGCCCTTGCAAAATGATCGCGCCTTTGCTCGATGAACTCGCCGCCGAATACGACGGCAAAGTCCGCATCGGCAAGGTCAACATCGACAACGACCAGGTGCTCGCATCGCAATACAACGTGCGCGCGATTCCGACGTTGTTGCTCTTCAAAGGCGGCCAGGTCACCGAACAGATTGTCGGCATGCGTTCGAAGAAGGACTTGAAGGCGAGCCTCGACAAAGCGGTCGCTGCTTAAATTACTTTCGAAGTTTCCAAAGAAGGCTCGGAGCAATCCGAGCCTTTTTTCTTTCTCGTAGCAGCCGAGGTAACGAGGCTCTAACAACTTTACCATAGAGACACAGAGGCACAGAGGAGGAAGGGGGGAAAATTTCGAAGGACCACCAAATCATTCACAAAAACCCATCCCATACCTCATTCCCGTCCGTCTCTTTTCTCTGTGCCTCTGTGTCTCTGTGGTGAACGTCTCCTCCTCACCTCAACGCGACGGCGCTCACCCAGAAATTTTCTCGTACCCACCGTCTGTCTCCGGCTTTCCGGCTCTCGCAGTGAGATCAATCGCAATCTGATTCGCGCTCATCTTCGACAACGCGGCGTAGAACTTCTCGTCCTGATTGCCTATCAAGATCACCTCTGAGTGCTCCAAAATCTCTTCCACCGAATTAACCATCAATCGCGAAATATGCGGGATGTGTTCCTCGATGTATTTGCGATTCATCCCGATCAATTTCGCCAATGACACATGACTGTCATAGAGCTTGATGTCAAAGCCCTTGCCTAACAGCGCTTCGGCCAAGGTCACCACCGGAGACTCGCGCAGATCATCCGTGCCAGCTTTGAACGCAAAACCCAAAATGCCGATCTTCCGTTTGCCCTTGCTGCGAATCAGGTCGATGGCGTGCTTGATCTGATGCTCGTTACTTAACGAGATCGATTGCAGTAATGGCACTGAGACGTCATGCGTT
>JAQGOW010000137.1 GCA_028293405.1 Verrucomicrobiales bacterium | reverse complement strand
AATGGCTTTTTCTGGGGCGAACACGGGTTGGGCGACAAACGCTGGGCCTACGAAGAATCGATTCGTGATCCGTTGTTCATCCGTTATCCGAAACTCATCAAAGCCGGGACCAAATACGACCAGATGGTCATGAACATTGATATTGCGCCGACGTTTTTGGAACTGGGCGGCGCTTCGATTCCGAAGGATGTCCAAGGCATGTCGCTGTTGCCGTTGCTCAAAGACAAATCTGCCAAGTGGCGTAAATCGGCACTATTCGAATATTTCGTCGATCCACCGTTTCCAAGGTTCCCAGCCTGGAAAGCGGCGCGGACGAGCGATTGGGTCTATATCCGTTACGAAAACCGCAAGGGCATGGACGAGTTGTTCGATTTGAAAAACGATTCGTTACAGATGCACAACCTGGTCAACGACCCGAATTCTTCCAAAGAGTTGAAAAAGATGCAGCGCGAACTGGACACGTTGCTGAAGGCGCATTAGCCCTTGCAAGGTTAAGACGGCTCGTGTAACGTCCCCCGCTTCACTGCTCCGAAGCCGAGCAGCCGACAAAAGAATATACTATGGCATCAGCAAACGATTTACGTAAAGGCATGGCAATTAGTTACAACGGAGATATTTCCGTTGTTCTCGACACTCAGCATCGTACCCCCGGTAACTTGCGCGCGTTCGTCCAGGCCACCCTCCGCAGCATCCGCACCGGCAAGGCCTCGGATGTGCGTTTTAGCTCCACTGAAAAAATTGAAGTCATCCCGATGATGACCAAGCGCATGGAGTTCAGCTACAAAGACGGTGAAGACTACGTTTTTTCCGATCCAGAAAACTACGAGACCGTCACAATCACTGATGAAATCGTTGGTGACTCAAAGAATTTCCTGGTTGAAAACGGCAGCGTCCAAATGACCATTGTCGACGACAAACCGGTGATGATCGAAATGCCCTCGAGCGTGATCCTGACCGTGACCGATGCGCCTGAAGGTATCCGCGGCGACTCCGCCAACAACGTGCAAAAGCCGGCGACGATGGAAACGGGAATTACCGTTCAGGTCCCGCTGTTCATCAAGACCGGTGAACGTCTCAAGATCGATACGCGCACGGGCAAATACATGGAACGCGCGTAAGCGACTGTTCAGTTTGATTTCAACGAGGACGCACTTCACGGTGCGTCCTTTTTTCGTTTAGGTGGCAAATGCAGCGTTTGCAGTAGCGCGTCGGGCGCGCCAATTACGCACTCTCGCTTTCATGTGTTCGAACGCGAGATAGATGACCGGCGTGGTGTAGAGCGTCAGCACCTGCGAAACCATTAACCCTCCAACCACGGCAATACCGAGCGGGCGGCGCAGTTCGGATCCAACACCGAAACCAATGGCCAGCGGCAGCGCACCGAGCATTGCGGCGAGCGTGGTCATCATGATCGGACGGAAACGGATAACACATGCTTTGTAGATGGCTTCTTCCGGCGTCAGGTTCTCGCCACGTTCAACTTCCAATGCAAAATCGATCATCATGATCGCGTTCTTCTTGACGATGCCCATGAGTAAAATGATTCCGATAAACGCAACCAGTGACAGTTCGTAATCTAACAGAATTAACGCAAGCACAGCGCCGAGACCGGCGGACGGCAGGGTGGATAGAATCGTGAGCGGATGGATGAGGCTTTCGTAAAGCATGCCGAGCACGACGTAAACCGCGATGAGCGCAGCGAGCAGGAGCAGTGGCAATGTTGAGAGCGATGATTGAAAGATTTGCAGCACGCCGGCCGGATGTGTCGCCACGGTCGCGGGCATTCCGATTTCCTGCTTGGCTCGTTCAATCAATTGCAAGCCGACATCTTGCGACACGCCAGCGGCCAGATTGAACGAGATGGTAATGGCTGGCGATTGGCCTTGATGACTGACGGAGAGGCTCGTGTTGCTCTCTTCAAATTTCGCGACAGCAGAGAGCGGCACTTGTTTGCCTGTCGTCGACTTGACGTAAATCTGCCGCAGCGATGCCGGCGACAGGAGGAATTCGGGTTGAACTTCAAGGATCACGTGGTGCTGGTTGTAACGTTTATACAACGTCGAGACCTGCCGCTGGCCGAAGGCATCGTAAAGCGTGTTATCAATGGCGGTTGGTGAAACCCCGAGACGTGCCGCCGCATCGCGGTCAATGACCACGTTGGACTGCAAACCGCGGGTCTGCTGATCGCTATTGACGTCCTTTAACTCAGGATATTCGCGAAGTTTGGTAATCAACGCGGTTGACCATTTTCCAAGTTCCTGAAGATCGGATGCTTGAAGCGTGTATTGAAATTGCGACCGGGACGTTCTGCCGCCCATGCGAATGTCTTGCACTGGAACCAAAAACAGATTGATGCCTTCTACATTGCCAAGTTTTCGGCGCAGGCGGTTGATAACATCGTCGGCTGTGGCCACATGTTTGCCGCTGTGCAGCTTTGAAATGAACTTAGCAAACCCTGTGGGCGCTTGCTGTGGCGTGGCGGAAGACTGCGCCGTTTGCGGTTTGCCACCGCGTTCCGTAGGCGGCGTGTCACTGACGTAACCTCGTTCCGACAGAGGTTTGAGAGTGATGAACATGCGTCCATTATTGACCGTCGATGCACCACCGCCACCCGCGCCAATAAACGAACCGACGGTATCGATCGCAGGATCATCGATCACGATCTGAGAAACCCGTTGTTGCAGTTTTGACATCGCAGCAAATGAAATGTCCTGCGACGCTTCGGTCGTTCCCATGATGACGCCCGTGTCTTGTTGTGGAAACGACCCTTTGGGCGCTTTGATATAAAGGAAAACCGTCAGCCCGGCTGTGATGAAGAAGATCGCCAGCATGATGTAATGGTGACGGAGCACCCATCGCAAGCCTCGTTCATACTGCGCCAGCAACCAGTTGAAGCCGCCCTCGAGCGCGCGATAGACAAAACCTTCTTTGGCATAGGTCGATTCCGCGCGCAAAAACCGCGAGCACAACATCGGCGTCAATGACAACGAAATGATGCCTGACACGAGGATCGCAAGGCTAAGTGTGACCGCAAATTCGTGGAACAATCGACCGATAATGCCGCCCATGA
>JAQGOW010000272.1 GCA_028293405.1 Verrucomicrobiales bacterium | reverse complement strand
ACGACGACGACGCATATAACTCTGCGTGGCCCTCGCGGTGGTCTCATCATGTGCCGTGAATTATTGGCCAAGGACATCGATTCATATATTTTCCCTGGCATCCAGGGCGGACCTTTGATGCACGTGATCGCCGCCAAAGCAGTCTGCTTCCACGAAGCACTCCAACCGACGTTCAAGGCCTATCAACAGCAGATTGTTGCTAACGCAAAAGCCTTAGCCGACGGGATGGCCCGCAATCGTTTTCGTTTGGTCAGCGGCGGAACCGAGAATCACTTGATGCTCGTCGACGTCGGTGCCCGCGGCATAACCGGCAAAGAATGCCAATTGGCTTTGGACGAAGCCGGCATCACCGTCAACAAGAACACCATTCCCTTCGAAACACGTTCCCCATTCCAGGGCAGCGGCATCCGTCTCGGCACACCAGCCGTGACCACGCGCGGCATGAAAGAGCCCGAAATGGCCGCCATAGCCGACATGATCAGCGAAGTACTTTTGGACATCAAAGACGTAGACGCCGCCCGCCAAGTCCGCGACCGTGTCCGCGAGTTGACCGCCCGTTTCCCGTTGCCTTACTGACCTGTAAGGGGCGGGAGAAGTTGGGCGATTCGGCACGTCCGCGAAACACATCATGATGGAAATGGAAAAAATTATTCCTCTCATCAGTTCCGGGACGGAAGGGCCGCTTGGTTTAAAACATCTGCCCAGGTTGTGGATTAAGACTTTGCTGAGTGCGACTGGGCGACTTCCGGAAGGGTATAAGGATATTCGGCCGGGGTTTGATTTCATCGTGTTAGAAGGTCTGGGGGTCAATCCTGACTCGGCGCGCGAATTTATTTTCAAAGATCGACCTGCTTATCTGGCTTTTGAGCAATGGATTCGCGAGCAGCCTGGTGTGGATGTTTCTCGAGAAAACATTTTGAGAACCAACGAGGTGCTGGTCGGCAGAATGAAAGCGCCCGAGGCTCGGTTAGAAATTCTAAGGGAAAGCGGGTTGCCTGAAGATACCCCGATAAAGGATGGAATTATGCTAAACAATTTGGACGATTGGAAATCGGTGCATGATCAGGTAACAAAAAGGGAGCAGTCCTAACACATCTGGCGCGAGAACTTGTCTGGCGATATCGTGAGTACGAACACAAACAGCATAACTTCGATTCAGCGCGGCATCGTTTTCATAACGGCAACTTGGAGTGGTGGAGCACAGTGGGCACATAGACAGCTGTCGTTATTTTTGAAACGGCACGGCGTTCCGTCAGAGCAACTGCATGTTTTCGATGTTGACCACCATGCAGAGCTTTACGATGTGCCGGAGCTGAGCGGTAAGATTTACGGCTTGGGAGAAGCTGTGGTTGTGAAAGACGGCGAGATTGTCTTTTTAACACGTCTCGGCAAAGAACAGCATTTGATTCAGGAACACTGTGCGGAGTTGTTACGAGCCTATTCGCATAACGCAAAGCAGGCCGAGTGAGTTACTACACTTCGATTTTTTGGGATTTGATCCACACGCCATTTCAGCATATCGAGCTGATTTGGGGGATTGTGCCGCTTTACTTCGCGCTGTTGGTGAATGAATTGAACTCGGCCAAGGCGAACTTCTGCACGGCGATTCAGACGGGCTTCAGCTTTATCTGGGCGGCGGCGCAGTGGCTCTATCTATACTCCAAAGGGCACCCGCACCTTGGAATTCAGGTGGAACCGCGGATGGCGGTTCCGATTAATTTGTTCGTCACGTTTCTGGTGCTGGCGCTAGGGGCGGTGGCCTTGTTCAGCGGGCTGCGGCATCGATTCCCCAAGTATGGCTCGTTCCTGGGCCAGACGCGGTTTGGCAATTATTTCATGATCGCCATCTATCCGATCCAGGCGCATTACCTTGTTTGGACGTGGGATCGATTGGCTGCGATTGCAGTTTTTGCCGTGCCGGTGTGGCTGTTGCTGCACTTTGGGTTGATGCCGCTAAGAAAAGGCTGAATTCTAAAGGGTAAACGCTGCGTGTTGCCATTGCTACTTCACACGTTGACAGGTCGTTACGGCTTGTTATAATCCGCTGAGCCACTGGTCTTTACCAGTTCCGGGCCTTCCGCAAAGTGTGCCAATTGCCCGGTTTGTTCATTGAAAACCGCACTAAAAGTGCCATTTATTTGGCACAGAAGTGCCAATATGAGCGTGAAAGTGCCTAAATGTGCCACTTTCCATGAACATTTTTATCTCGAAGAAGCCTTTGGATGTCGCGGGAAATAGCGTCTAATCGCGTGCGTTTAAAGTGGTGGTCAACGTATTCCAATTCTGACCACCACTTTAATCGAACACTTGGGCCACTTGCCTCTTGACGAAGGGCGGGCATTGCTGTCAATAACAACGGGTCGGAGCGGGAGTCGCAAGGGATTGATCATGCGGAATGAACAGTCTTGACACGACCCCCAAGCTGCGAGAACGTGGTTGAATTACGGCAAGACTTCCTCTGGCCGTATTGACAGAAGGTAAAAGTCCCCCATGTTTCAAATATGCGTTTGAATACTTTTCCGACTGTCAGTGTCCAACAGTCGTAAAGAGGAATCCGGAAGGTGCCGAGAACGGCCTTTTCCCGCAGGAGACCATTTTTTCCCTGCCAGTTACGTCTGCCAACATTTATTTTATTTTTTATGCCGCCAAGAGTTGCGTCCAAGAAAGCCCCTAAGAAGGGCGCCAAAGCAGCCAGCACCGAGGTGCTGGACGCAAAGCCTTCTGAATCGATCGCGCAAGCGACGGCCGAACCGGCTGTCGCGGAACGCGCGCCCGAACGTCAATCAGAACCGCAACGCGAACAACTGGAATTGAAACGCGAAGAGTCCGCCCCGGCCAAGGCCGATGGCAGGACTGTACGCGTCGCCGAAGAGCCGGCTCGTGGTCGCCAGGAGGCGCCGCGCGGTCGGGAAGAGCACCAACGTGGTCGTGCCAGCCACCAGCATGGGCCTGAAGACCGTCAGCCCAAAGTTGAAGATCAGCAGCGTGGTCGCGACGGACGTGAAGAGCCATCGCGCGCGCGTCCGGAGCAGCCACGTGGTGGTGATGAGCAGCAGCGTTCTCGTGAGGAGGAAACGCCTCAAACCGGCGCCGCTCGCGGTACCCCGTTGCGTCGTGAAGACTTTCCGCCGGATGACATCGAACAGCGCGAGTGGGAACAGCGTAATCGTGATCGCAATCGCGACCGTAACCGGCGCGGTGAGGACTTGCCGAAAGGGCAGTCGATCAACATCGCCGCTTTGCAGGCGATGAGCATGCCTGATCTCAATGGCATGGCGAAAAACATGGGCATTGAGAACTTCGGCACGATGCGCAAGCACGAGCTGATTTTCCACATTCTCCAAAGCAACGCCGAACGTCACGGCGTTTTGTTCTCGGAAGGTGTGCTGGAAATTTTGCCGGAAGGTTTCGGTTTCTTGCGCTCGCGCAGTTTCAATTACCTGCCGTGCCCGGAAGATATTTATGTCTCGCCCTCGCAGATTCGCCGGTTCGATTTGCAGACCGGTAATTTGATCACCGGCCAGATTCGTCCGCCGAAAGATAAGGAACGCTTTTTCGCGTTGCTGAAGGTTGAAGCGGTCGACAACGAAGATCCCGATAAGGCCAAGGACAAAACCCATTTTGATAACCTGACGCCGCTGTTTCCGACGAAGCGCTTTTTGTTGGAAACCGGGCCGGAAGAACTTTCCACGCGTGTTTTGGATCTCGTTTGCCCCGTTGGTAAGGGCACACGCGGATTGATCGTCGCGCCGCCACGCACTGGTAAAACGGTGTTGATGCAGAAGTTGGCTAACGCGATTTTGAAGAACAACCCAGAGTCGTATCTTTTCATCCTGCTCATCGACGAGCGGCCTGAAGAAGTCACGGACATGGAGCGTTCGTGCAAAGGCGCGGAAGTGATTAGCTCGACGTTCGATGAACCGCCGGAACGCCACGTGCAGGTCGCCGAAATGGTGATCGAAAAAGCCAAGCGCATGGTCGAACACAAACGCGATTGCGTCATCTTGCTCGATTCCATCACGCGTCTCGCGCGCGCTTACAACACAATTCAACCGCACTCGGGCAAGATTTTGTCCGGCGGTGTCGATGCGAATGCGTTGCATAAACCGAAACGGTTTTTCGGCGCAGCCCGTAATATCGAAGAAGGCGGTTCGCTCACGATCATGGCGACGGCGCTGGTCGATACCGGTTCGCGCATGGACGAAGTTATTTTCGAAGAATTCAAAGGCACCGGCAACATGGAAGTCCACTTGGACCGCCATCTGGTCGACCGCCGCATTTTCCCTTCGATCAACATCGAAGTGTCCGGCACGCGCAAAGAAGAATTGCTCTATCATCCGGACGAATACGGCAAGGTGGTCATGCTGCGTCGCGCGCTCACGGGCGTTCCGCCGGTGGAAGCGATGGAGCTCTTACTGACGAAGCTTCGCAAGACCGGCAGCAATATCGAGTTCTTGCTCGGGATGGCTGTATAATTGAAAAGTTGATTTCGCGAACGCAGCAGAGGTTTCCTTTGCTGCGTTTTTTTGTACACGATGAAAATAGACGCTTGGCTCACAACCGTTGACTTGTTTTGGACCGTTAACTAACCTCACCCCATGCGTGGTCGTTTGTTCCGTATTGCCCTGTTATTACTCGCGTTAATCGCGTTTCCGTTTCGCTCGCCCGCGCCTTTGATTTATCGCCAGGGAGAAGGTTTTACCTACGAATGGCCCGGTGAAGAAAAAGGCAAATGGCAGCGGGAAAGCGCGCGCGAACAGTTGCAGGTGGCCCAAGATGCGTTCGATAAAAAGAACTATCGCCTCGCGATGAAAGCGGCCAAGCGCACGGTGAAGTTGCGCAAGCTTTCGGATTTCGCACCGCAAGCGCAATACCTGATCGGCCGTTGCTACGAAGTGCAGCACAAGGACGAGAAGGCGTTTAAAGCTTACCAGGAAGTACTCGAGAAATATCCGAAGTTCACCAATTACCAGGACGTGCAACAACGGCAATTCGACATCGCCGTGCGTTTTTTGAATGGGCAGTTCTATCGGTTGTTCGGTTACGTGCCGCTGTATCGTTCTTGGGACAAGACGGCGGGGTTGTTCGATAAGGTGGTCAAAAACGGGCCGTATAGCCCGATCGCACCGCAGGCGCAAATGGACATCGGCGCCGCCCGCGAAAAGCAGGGTGAATTTCCGCTCGCGGTCAAAGCGTATGAACGTGCTGCCGACCGTTACGCGGACCAACGGCAGGTCGCGGCGGACGCGACATTCAAGGCGGGCCTGGCGTATCAGAAGGAAGCGCGCACGGCTGATTACGATCAAAGTGTTTCTGGAAGAGCGATCGCCACGTTCACCGATTTCATGGCGCTTTACGAAGATGATCCGCGTGTGCCGGACGCGCAGCGACGAATCGCTTCGTTGAAATCGGAAGCGGCGCTCGGCAATTTCCGCATCGCGCAATATTACGAGAAGGGCAACAAGCTGGAAGCGGCGCGGATTTATTATAACTCTGCCTACGCCATTGACCCAACTTCGTCGATGGGAATTCAAGCGCGTCGACGGATCGAATCGCTCAAGGCTCGAAGCGGCGCAACGCCAACGAGCACTGCCCCCGCAAAATAATGCGCACGTTTCTGTCACTTGTTCTGCTCGCCGCGTTGTGCGGTTGCGCTGGTTACAAGTTAGGGCCGACGAATGGCGATGTCGCCGGCAGTCGGTCGGTGTCGGTTCAGCCTTTTCTCAATGACACGTTGGAACCGCGTCTGAGCGATTACGTTACGCTGGAATTGCGCAAGCGCTTGCAACAAGACGGCACCTTCCGGCTGGAGACTCACGACAGCGGCGACCTCATCCTGAGTGGTCACATCACGAAATTTGATCGTAGCGAATTGGGGTTTCAACCGACGGACGTTCTGACACCGCGCGATTATACGCTGGTGATGGTTGCCCAGATCACGGCCGTTGAACGTGCTACGGGCAAAACGAATTTGAGCCGCACTGTTAGTGGACGAACTACGGTTCGGGTTGGTGCTGATCTGGCGAGCGCCGAACGGCAGGCTGTGCCGATTCTGGCGGAGGATTTGGCCCGTAACGCGATTTCTAGTCTTGCTGACGGGAGTTGGTAAATGAGCAAGCTCACGCGCAACCTGCTGATCGTAGGGCTGGCGCTGGCGGTTTGGGGGATCTCATTTCTTTTCACCGGCGAGTTGTCGCCCACCGAGGATTCAACGGAAGAAATTTGTTACGCGCAGTTAAATGAAATCCAACGCGCGAAGCTCAATTGGGCGAAGGATTACAAGCAGGGTCCGGATGCTGTTCCGCCCGCAGATCAACTTCTAGAGTATTTTCCGAAACACCAGATGCCTCATTGTCCCGGCATGGGAAAGTATTTCATCAACGCCGTGAGCAACGCGCCTCGTTGCTCGATTAAAACCCACGTTTACCAAATAAAAAAATAACGCCCCGACGAACAGCGTCGGGGCGTTGGCACTCCGCCTAAACTACGAACTACACATCGTAGTAGAGGAAGAATTCATAAGGAGTCGACTATCTTGGCGCCGTGCTTCTTCGCCAGATCAATTACTTGTTTTGGAGTGCTCATGTTTCTTTTC
>JAQGOW010000030.1 GCA_028293405.1 Verrucomicrobiales bacterium | reverse complement strand
TTCGTTTTCGCCAGCCGGCTCCTCGACAGGCTGCGGCGCGGCTTGTTCCTTCTCCTGTTTTGATTCCTCGACTGCTTCCACCGCCTTCATCGACCCGACGAACAATGCCGTAAACAAACCAGCGCTAAAAAGTGTTTTCAACAAAAACACCCACGTCGGCGGAAATCCTGGCAGCCCAGTCGTCAAAGCCTGAATCCAGCCCATGAACGTCTTTGCGTAAGCCAACGTCAGCCACGACGCCGTATTACTCACGACATAGAAAATGATCGCGCCAAGAAAACTGCCGCTGATCAACGCCCAGAACGAGCGCTTGGAACGAAGCATTACACCCAGTCCGATGAATGCCGCGTAACCGATGTAATTCGGTGCGATGCCCGGAATAAAATCGCCCCACGAGAATCCTGGGTATTTAGAATAAAAGAACGCATTGAGAAGAATATCGGTCACCAACAACGTCGCCAACGGCAACACCCAAGCCAGCACCGTCGGAAAATACAAACCAGCGCAAAACGCTAACGCGTACGCCGCGCTGAAGTTCGACGGCATCGCCCCCGGCCACCGGCTTAGTGCGAAAACCAGCATCAGCACCAATGCGCAGAGCGTTTGTTTCTTCACGTTGGGAGCATACGCCCGAGGAACGGCTTTACAAGCGTCTCGCGAGCGAGCGAGGTCATTAGTTTTTCTAAAACAACCTCCTAAAAATGTTCTGTTCATCCAATCCGTTCCCGCTAAACTGCGCGCGATAATTTCAGGGGGAGACATATGGAACTTTATAAGCTGTCGTGTCCAAGGTGCGGCCAGCACATTGAGTACACCAAGGATTATTGCGGCAAACATGTGCAGTGCCCTTCGTGTTCGGGCAACGTCACTTTTCCAGCACTTCCGCCAGGCACCGCTAAGCAATCCCTTCGACTTGAACGCGACCGCCCGAAAGTAAAACAACCGTTCCGTTTCGACCCGGCGCAAATGCTTCAGTCCTTGGTCGCGTTCATCAGCACGTTTAAACATTGGCAAATCGTGGCGATGTGTTTGCTGCCTTTCGTCGTCATTGCAGTTGGCTTGGCTGCCGCATCTTTCGTGCGCAACCAGGATAGTCGCCCCAAATCAAACGACGCGACCGTCACCGCAACCCAAGCCGCCGAAAGCCAGCGCATCGGCGCGTTGAACCAGGCCGATGTCATTGTGCAGGACCGAGTCAAAAGCGTGTGGAAATCGAAAAATGCGTTGGATGCTGCCATGCGGAAACGCGCGGCCTTGCACCAAATGTATGACGGCAAACAAATGAGCCAGGGCATGCGCAACGCCGTCGATGCACAATACAAAGTCGTGGAGGAAGAAGTTGAAGCCGCGCAATCCAATTTCAACGGTTGGCGGCGCGCGTTTGACACCGCGTACGAGACTTACAAGAAATACGGCGGCGCTATCGATTACCAAAGTCAGTTGCCACGGTAACCTTTCCAGCTGGTCAGTCGTCCGTATTTGCCTCAGGTTACGCCTTACGACATGAAGAAATTTTTTTGCATCGCACTCATTGCTGCCGCATTTTGCGCCAGGGCCGCCGACCGCCACGACGCCATTCGCCAAAATCTCGGCACCTATTCCAACGCGCCCCGCATGGCGAACGGCCGGATCGATTGCAACGAGCTGATCAATCAATTGCTCGATCAACACGCCAACTCCTACAGCTTCGCGATTCATCGCGCGGCGACGGATTGGGATGATTTGAAAGTTTTTCTGCCGCTGGCGCGAGAGAAACATCTGCGCGTTTGGGCCAGCCTCGTGCCGCCGTCCGAATCCCCACCGCGCACTCAAGCATACTCAGAGCCGTTCCGCATGGATTACGAACGCTGGGCCGTTGAATTTGCAAAATTGAGCCTGCAGGAACCGAATCTCATCGGCTGGAGCATCGACGACTTTCCTTACAACGTAAAATTTTTCACGCCGGAAAAGATGAAAGGCATCCTCGATGGCGCGCACAGCATCAATCCCAATTTCATGTTCGTGCCCTGTGTTTACTTCAAACAAATCACGCCCGCGTTCATTACAAATTACATTCCACTGTTCGATGGAATTTTGTTTCCCTATCGCGACGAATCGCACGGAGGAAATTTGAAAGATCCAAGTCACGTCGAGGAGGAAGTGCAATCGATTCGCAGTCGTCTTGGAAAGAATTACCCCATCGTCGTCGACATCTATTTTACCGCCCACAGTCGGCTCGGCGCATCGACAGCCGACTATTGTGAACGCGCGACGATTGCCGCGCACAACTCAAACAGCGGGGTGCAAGTTTACACGCACCAGGATCCGGTGAAAAACGCAGAAAAATATCAGATCGTGAAGAAGTTGTTCGCGCAGTGGTCGAAAGGCTCCGGCGCGTTAGCATCGCCGCGATCGAAATAAACACATCACCAAACCGCAATCGAATCGGCCTCGAAAATCTCGCGCACAAGCTTGTCGTAATCGGCGTCCGGTGCAGTGAGGTCAACCGATTGAACCTTTTGGTCAGCAGTGCTCGCCTGCTGTTCGATCACAGTTCGAGCCAGCGAATCGTTCTTCTTCGTGATGATGTGCAGGACGTGTCGCATATCAGAAACGCAAAATGTATTGATGTTCCGCGGCAAGCTTCGCCAGTTCGGTGTCGGTCAAAGATTCAAACTTGATCGCGCTCTCGCCTAAGTCTGACAGCGCCGGATTATCTTGTTGCACGAACACTCGATGAGGCACTTCCGCGACCATTGGCAAATATCGCGTGTAATTTTCTTCATTCACGAGGTCCGCTGTGTCTTCGCTGAGCGCGAGCACCGCCGCGTCACGCAAATAAATCGACACCTCGGTTTTCTTCCACGCGCCAACGCCTGCCGCAATTCGAATCGCTTCAGCAGGTTTGCCGCTAGTGCGAGGGTCGCTCGTGACGATGAAAAGGACGCGCGGTGTCATATCAGTTGAACGCCACAAACTTATCCGTCGCCGCAATCAAATCACTCACCACGGTGAGCCCGGCGAACACCGCATCATCGTTCAGCGGCAAGTTGCGCCGATTCGCGCCATAGGCACACGCATAGAGTTTCAGCCCGCCCTCCTTGAGCTTTTGCAAACGCGTGTTGCTGATGCCCGGCACCGCTTCGTCGATGCAATAAAGATACACATCAACCTCCTGCGCCAACGCAGCTTCCGCTAAGCGGACGCCGTGTGAAAAATTCGGCTCGCCCGACGGGCAAGAAATCAGGATGCCGAGTTTTTTGCCACGCAGGTTCATGACCAGTGTTCAGTATTCGGTATTCAGTATTCAGCGAACGCCGTCTGCGCGCAAGCGGCCTGAATACTGAACACTGAATACTGAATACTTTCCCTAAATGCAGTTCCTCTTTGTTACGGCGTGCTTCTGTGCTTAGAATAAAGAGATATGCTCAAAGCTGGAATCGTCGGTCTGCCAAATGTCGGTAAAAGCACGCTCTTTAATGCGGTCACACGCACACGCAAAGCGCAGGCCGCCAACTATCCTTTTTGCACGATCGATCCGAACGTCGGCATCGTGACCGTGCCCGATGCGCGTCTCGAACCGTTGTCCAAAGTCGCCAAGACGCAGGTGATCATTCCAGCCGCAGTTGAATTCGTTGATATCGCCGGCCTCGTCAAAGGCGCTGCCGCAGGTGAAGGTCTCGGCAACAAATTTCTCACCCACATTCGCGAAGTCGACGCCCTCGTTCAAGTCGTCCGTTGCTTCGAAGACCCTGACATTCACCACGTCGCTGGCGCAATTGATCCCATCCGCGACATCGAAACGATCACCACCGAATTGGTCCTGTCCGATTTGGAAGCAGTCCAAAAACGTCTCGAACGCGGTGCGAAAGACGCCAAGCGCGGCGATAAAGTCGCGATCGCCGACGCTGAAGTTCTCAAAAAACTTGAAGCCCATTTCAACGCCGGTAAACCAGGCATTACCCTCGAACTCACTCCCGAAGAAAAAGCGATCTCGCGCCTGTTCTATTTGCTCACCGATAAGCCGACGATTTACGCCGCGAACGTGAAGGAAAACGATCTCGCCAATGCGGACGCGAATCCTTTCGTCAAAGCCGTGCGCGAATACGCCAAGGCGCATCATTCGTGCGACACGGTCGTGATCAGCGCCCAGATTGAAAGTGATCTCGTCGATTTGTCACAGGAAGAAGCCGATGCGTTTCTCAAAGAACTCGGCGTTAATGAGTCAGGCGTCGGCGCCCTCATTCGCAGCACGTATCATTTACTTGGATTGCGCACCTATTTCACTGCCGGCGAAAAAGAAGTACGCGCCTGGACGATTCACAACGGCGATACCGCACCGAAAGCAGCAGGAGTTATTCACTCCGACTTCGAGCGCGGTTTCATCAAAGCAGAAACGGTCGCCTACGATGACCTGATGAAATGAGGTTCCGTCGCCGCCGCGCGCGAAAAAGGTCTCTACCGCATGGAAGGAAAAGAATACATCGTCAAAGATGGCGACGTGTTGCTGTTCAAGTTCAACGTGTAGCAGGACCGCGGCGTTCACGCCGCTTCAACACGAGTTTTGCAAGTTCCGTAAAAAATTCATGGCGCTTAACCGCCATGAATGCCGCGCTCCTCAATGGCCGACTTCGGCCTCGTGGATGTATTCCTGTTTCAACCCGAGTTTCTCCGGGGCGTGCAGGACCAACATTTTCATGCGGATATCTTTGGGTACATCGCTTGCCGTCAGTTTGGAAACAACGATCATTAGAAAAATTGCCAGCGGCAACGCCCAGATTGCCGGTTGCTCTGCGAGAATGCGCAGGAGCGGATGCATCGCGTAATATTCCGAGAGCGGTTTCGCCCATGCAGCCTGGTCGGCCAACATCGTGCTCACCACCGTTGAAAGACTGAGCAACCCGCCGCACAACATTCCAGTGGCCGCACCTTTCATCGTGATCCCGCGCCACCACGTGCTCAGGAACAGCAACGGGAAATAGCTCGTGGCCGCGATCGCGAAAGCCCATCCAACCATTTTATTAATTTCAAAAGTTTCGACGAACAATCCCAACAAAACCGCTCCAGCGCCGCAGATGATCGCGCAAACTTTGAACATCCGCATGCGGTCTTGGGCCGTGGATTGCGGACGGAGAATGCGACCGTAAACATCATGCGCCAACGCGCCCGTCATCGAGACAAGAAGACCACTAAATGTGCTCATGAACGCTGCGAACGCCCCGGCGCACGTGATGCCGCTGAGAATCGAGCCGAGCGGCGGCCACCTATCGTTCAGCAATTTTGGCAGCTTCAATACCGCACCATCCGTACCTTTCACACCAGCGAGGCCGTTATATAAATCCGGCATCAGGTTGCG
>JAQGOW010000025.1 GCA_028293405.1 Verrucomicrobiales bacterium | reverse complement strand
TGGTTTTACACCGTGTTTCAGAATTCGTTCGGCCATCCGATTTGGGTCGGCGCCGCGTTTGTGATTGCCACGAGTATTTTGCTCACCGTGCCGGACTTGCCGTTTGATTGGTATTCACAGTTTACGTTGGAGCATCGGTTTGGATTTAACACATCGACACCGAAAATCTTCGTCATGGATCGTATCAAAGGGTTGTTGCTCGGCGTCGCAATTGGATTTCCGCTGCTTTGGTTTGTTTTCAAATTAGTCGAATGGCTTGGCAACTCGTGGTGGCTTTGGGCGTGGGCTTGCATGGTCGTATTTCAACTCATCATGCTCGTGATCGCGCCCATCCTCATCATGCCGCTGTTCAACAAATTCTCTCCCCTTCCCGCAGGAGCGCTGCGCGACCGTTTGATTGGTTTGGGCGAACGCGTTGGATTTCCGGCAAAGGATATTCAGGTGATGGACGGCAGCAAACGCTCACGCCACTCGAACGCTTTTTTCACCGGCTTCGGTCACTTCCGAAAAATCGTCTTGTTCGACACGCTTGTCGATCAACTGCAACCAACCGAACTCGAAGCGGTGCTCGCGCACGAAATCGGCCACTACAAAAAGCGTCACATCCCGAAAACAATGGTTTGGTCGGCCATCGCGACGCTCATTGGTTTCTTCATCATCTCGGTTCTCGCCAAGCAAGCTTGGTTTTATCAAGCGTTCGGATTTCCAACTGGCAGCGTCGTCCCGGCGTTCCTGCTCTTCGGATTGCTTTCCGGCACCGTGACGTTTTGGATTTCCCCGGTGTCACACCTGTTCTCACGAAAGCACGAATACGAAGCGGATGCTTACGCCGCGAAAGTGATGAATGAGGGGAGGTCGCTTATTGGCGCATTGCGAAAGCTAAACGAAAAGAATCTCAGCAACCTCACACCGCATCCCTATTACAGCGGGTTTTATTACTCGCATCCCACGTTGCTCGAACGTGAGCAGGCGTTGCATTCGCTCGCGCAGTAGCGACTGCGCTACGAAGATTTTTCGATCGTCTTGAAAACTTTCGTCGCCGCAGCCGCGTCGGTAAACGGTTCCGAAAGAGTCACACGAATCGGCAAAGTGTAAGGTCGAACGCCGAGTTGTTGCGCCAGCAAATAGGCCTGTTCCAGGTCGGGGCCACTCAAATATTCCGGCAACGTGATCCACACCTTGCCATCAACCCACTTCTTACAACGAACAAGTCGTTTGAGCCGCGTGCTGAACGACGCAAGTTGCCCGGTGTTGCCGACAATCTTTTCGACAGCCTGTGCCGGAGTAAACGCAAGCACATGAGCATTCCGCATCCCGTTCTGCCGGATCGCCGCTCGGACAACTAACCAATCTTTAGAGCAACCAAGGCGGGGGGCGCCAACGTCGGTTGCCGGCTGCGAAAAGTTCAACGCCTCAAAAGGAAGCGCGCCCATGTTCCAATTAGATTCGGCATACGCCGGGAAACTGTCGCGTTCGGCGGCGAGCGCTGAAGATGCCAGCGATGCATAATATGCAACGCTCTCGGCTGAACGTTCGGCGAAATTCAGTGCTGCTTCGGCGTCCCACGAAATGTTCAACATCTCCAGCGTCTGCTCCAGACCGACCATGCCCAAGGCAACATCGCGAGAATCATGAGCATGGAGTGCCGTCGCATTCAGCTTCGCGCCCATTGATTCAACAACGTCATCAAGCAAACGAACACCGCTTGAAATCGTCCCATAAAGCAACAGCTCATCCAACGCTCCGTTCTGGACGTGCGCAGCGAGGTTCACGTGACCGGCGACCCGAGCCGACAAATCAATATCCTCAATTTCCGAAGCAATGCGACTGCACACGACGCTTGAACGCCCAGCCATTCGCAGCAGCTTTTCCGAAGGCAAAAACCGCAACGTCGAAAGCACTTCGTAAAACTCCAGCGCCCGCGCTTCCTTGTCATCGATCTCGCTTGCGGCAAACGCCATGGCAAGACGCATCCAGAAATATTGCGGCGTTTCGACACATCGATCGCGTTCGCGAGCAAAGCAGTTTGCGTAAAGCCATTCGAGCCCTTCGCGCGCGATCAATTCATCCCGCTCCAGCTGCAACGCGTCACCCAGATGCTCCAAATCGAACATCAGCAATTCCGGCGCGAGCAGATTGTTGTGGACAGCATCTTGAATCGCGTAACTGAAGTTGCGACTGTGCGACGCAACCGGGTCGGCGGAAGTATCAGGGATCGCTTCCGCATAAATGACTTTCAGCAACAGATGCGCGGCCAACTTTTCATCAATGCCCGTCGGCGGCGGTGCCGAGACTTCCGCGACCGTCGTTGCAGCCGGTTTTTGTTCGCGAACTTTCCGACGATCTTCACGATACAGGATATACCGCCTCGCTTCGGTCAGGTAACCATCGCACATCAACTGATGCTCCACCGAGTCTTGAATATATTCGACTTCGAGTGTCGCAGTCTCGCCAAGAAGTCGGTTGGAAATTTTTTCCGTGAGCCAACCGACAGCCTCACTCATCGCGTCAGTCATCGGTGCGTCGGCCGGAATATCGCGAACCGCTTTAAAAGCGCTCTCAAGGGCGATGGATATACGCGTCTTATTAAAAGGCTCGGTGGTGCCGTCCCTTTTCGTGACGAGAATCTGTTCGGTACTTAGATTGGACGGCGCCGAGGCATTCTGGGAATTAGCTACAAGGTCAGCCTCAGCTTGCTTTGGAACAAGCGCCAGCAAATCTAACTGCCCTTCAGCCTTCCGTTTCATTAACAGCCGCCATGTCTACACCTAGTATCTGGTTTCACGGCGAAGCACTGCTAATAGTGTGTAATGCAAACCCTGTCAATATTATTTTGGCCTATTCCAGAACGCCACCAAGTTGCGGCACACCGTCCATCCTCGCAAGGAACGTTCAAAAAACTCCCTTGTCAACACAACGCAACCGCATGATAGTTCCGCTTTATGAACAAAACCACCATGCTCAAAACTGTAATCGCCGGTGCCGCGATTTTAGCGGCGGCGAACGTTCACGCACTCGACTTCAGCAAATCCTATTTCGGCGTCGATGCCGGCGCATCATGGGTGCAAGGCGAGACACTTAAAGACACCGAAGGCCAGAAGGCCCACTTCAATCCCGGCGTACGCGCTGATCTGATGTGGGGATTGATGCTGAACCAAAATCTCGGTCTGCAATTGCAAAGCGGCG
>JAQGOW010000021.1 GCA_028293405.1 Verrucomicrobiales bacterium | reverse complement strand
CTGTTCCTTCCGCCACTGCACTGAGTGGATCTTCCGCAACATGGACAGGCAAACCAGTCTCTTCGCTCAAAAGCTTATCGAAGCCACGCAGCAGCGCGCCGCCGCCGGCCAGGACTAAACCGCGATCGACCAGGTCAGCCGAAAGCTCCGGCGGACAACGTTCCAGCGTGATGCGGACAGAATCGACAATCGTCGAGATGGGTTCGAGCAAAGCTTCGCGGACTTCCTGAGAAGTGATCATCAGGGTTTTCGGCAGACCAGCCACCAAGTCGCGGCCTTTCACTTCCACACTCGTCTCCTTCTCGCTCGGGTAGGCCGAGCCAATCTTGATTTTGATTTCCTCTGCTGTGCGTTCCCCCACCATCAGGTTATAGGCGCGCTTCATGTATTGCACGATGGCCTCGTCGAGTTCGTCTCCGGCAACGCGGACGCTGCGACTGAAAACAATTCCGGAAAGAGAAATCAACGCTACTTCCGTGGTCCCGCCGCCGATATCGATGATCATGTTACCGGCCGGATCCTGCACCGGAAGACCCACCCCGATCGCGGCAGCCATAGGTTCTTCGATCAAATAAACTTCGCGAGCGCCTGCGTGAGTGGCCGACTCGCGCACTGCTCGTTTTTCTACCTCGGTAATCCCGGATGGAACAGCAATGACGACGCGAGGACGCGCCCGCACCCGGCGATTGTGCACCTTGGTAATGAAATGGCGCAGCATCGCTTCGGTCACTTCAAAGTCTGCAATGACCCCGTCTTTCAACGGTCGCACGGCCACAATGTTTGAGGGCGTGCGGCCCAACATGCGTTTCGCCTCATCGCCAACCGCCAGCACCTTGTTCGTACCCGCCTGGACCGCAACAACGGAGGGCTCCCTCAAAACGATGCCCTGGTCTTTGACGTAAACCAGCGTGTTGGCTGTGCCCAGATCGATTCCGATGTCGCTGGAAAGCCAGCCGAAAAGTCCGTTAAACATGAAAATTTAAGTTATTTGCGCTCCAGTCCGTCGGACGCACATCCCCAGCTTCGACCCATAGCAGTAATCGTGCACTGATCCGCGATTCGGCGGCTGAAACGCGGGTAACATGAAACGCCCCTACCTATCGTCAAGCTCTTAATATATATAGCTGCGCCGAAGACGTCGAAAATCATGGCCTGTTACCGATCTCCCCATGGTCGAAAATACTCTGAAATTCGACGTTGGACGTTGGGCGTTGAACCCATTCGACTTGCGCTCAGGGCAAGCTGTTGGACGTTTGCTTTGATGTCCGGAATTATCATTGCTCCATCCATCCTGGCTGCCGACTTTTCCAAACTTGCTCAGGAGGTCCGAGATGTAGCCGATGCCGGCGCGGATAGGATTCATTGCGACATCATGGATGGCCATTTTGTGGACAACATCTCTTTCGGTCCGGCCATTGTCGGCTTTGTCCGCAAGGAAACAAACCTTTCCCTCGAAGCCCATTTGATGATTGAACATGCCGATCATTATGTGCCGCGGTTCGTGGAAGCGGGCGTTAGTTGTATTACCGTTCACATTGAACCGGAGGCAAAACATGATGTCACAAATACGCTCAAACAGATTCGTGACTGCGGTTGTCGAGCTGGTTTATCGCTGAATCCGGCGACGCCCTTTTCCGCGGTGGAGCCATTGTTAGACCGGATCGATCTTTTGCTCGTCATGACGGTGCAGCCCGGCTTCGGCGGTCAAGCATTTCGCGCTGAGATGATGGAAAAAGTGCAGCGCGCGGCGGCATGGAATAAGACATACGGAACGAAATTCGACATTGAAGTCGATGGCGGAATTAATCCCGGGACGGCGCGGCAAGCGATAGAAAATGGAGCCAACGCATTGGTCGCTGGCACCTCCATCTTTCACACGGAAGATTATTCGAAGGCGATCCGCGCGTTGCGGGGCGGCTAGCCACGCTACTCGCGACGCCGGTGGAGTTCAGCGTTGTGAGCGAGATAAATGCGCACCGTGGCTTCGAAATAGCTTTCGTCTGAAGGGTGGGTAGTCAGTGTGCTTGCGCGAGGTCCTTCACTTCGGTCAGGATGACAACGGTGAGCGTCGAGATGCGCGTGTCGTCTCCGAAGTCTTGACCATTGCCCGACTGTCATCCCGAGCGGAGCGAGGGATCTCACGAAAACATGAGGACATACTACGTTTATATGATGACGAATCGAAGCCGGGTCGTTCTTTATACAGGCGTTACGCATAGCGTTGAATCTCGATTGTGGCATCACGGCAACACTTCCCACGCGACTTTCACGAAGCGCCACAAAGTGAAAATTCGTGCATTAGCGGTTTGGGGTATCAAATCGAAATCACGCCCCGCTTCATTGGGCGTCAGCGTATTGACCCGGGCGATGGGAACAAGTTTTTTCGCAATGATGGCCGCCTAAACAGCAGCAGGCTCAATGCCGACAACGCTCGAAGTCATTGGGTGGTTAGGGGTAGAGCTCATTTGGGTCGTAAAATACGCAGCAGTCTCATATTCGTTCGGTGGCGCTGCGCAAGTAGACGTTGATGTACAGTTGTGAAGCTCCCGTTTTTTTTATAGGGTCCTCTCGTGAACCGACCGTTGCTTCGCTCTGAATTCCAGCTTTTCTCTCGTTACTTGGTGGCGTCCGCCCCGTCGCCGGAGTTAAACGATCTCTACGCCGATGCGGCGAAGCGGTTCTTCTCCAATGCGCCATCGCAACGCGACGCCGTTGAAATATCGTTTATTCAGCGATTCCCTTTCTCCATTCGCTATCTCGACGCGTTTGACAGCGTATTTCGTCGCGGTAGTTTGTTGCGAAAAAAAATCCTACTCGCTCTGTCGGTATTGGAAACTTCCACGACCCAGGTGGATTGTTTCGAATGGAAGCGGCGCACACGTCTTGGTTGGATATTACACATGGGCTCCATTGCTTTTAAGAACGCGGTGGATGTAGCCGTCGGGGCCGTTCTCAACGGCCTGCTGCTTGTAATAAAAAATCATGATTGATGCGATTGTCGTGGGATCGGGGGCCAGCGCGGTGCACGCAGCATATCCGTTAATTGAAAGCGGCCGCCACGTTGTGA
>JAQGOW010000670.1 GCA_028293405.1 Verrucomicrobiales bacterium | reverse complement strand
ATCAACACGATCTTGCCGTGCGCGCCGGGTTTCATTACCTCTTCGTGCGCTTTAGCCGCTTCGGCGAGTGGAAGAATTTTTCCAACGATCGGCGTGAGCGTGCCATTTTCGAACCCGGCCCCAAGCGCGGCGAAAATCTCGGCGCGGTCAGCCGCAGTGGCGTTGCCCAACATGACTCCGCGAATATCGGCGTCACGCTTCATCGCATCGCGCGGATTAATCTCAACGGGGCCACGACTGCCGATGACACTGATTCGCCCGCTCATCGCGAGCACGGTGAGGTCTTTGCCAAGATTCACATTGGAAAGCATCTCGAGGATGACATCGACGCCGCGACCGCTGGTGATTTTCGCAATTTCGTTGAGGTAATCCGGCTTGCGATGATTCAACACATGCTGCGCGCCGAGTTTTTTGGTGAGCTCAATGCCTTCATCAGTTCCAGCCGTCGCGATAACAACCATGCCCGCGTTGCGCGCGAGCTGAATCGCTGCCGTGCCAACACCACCACTGCCGCCGTGGATCAAAATGGTTTCACCGGCAATTGCGCGCGCGCGTTGGAAGAGTGCGCGATACGCCGTCGCATACGGAACGCCAACCGCCGCACCTTGCTCAAATGAAAGGCGCTTCGGCAACGGATGGACGTCGAATGATTTGCATAGCGCATGATCTGCATTCGCGCCGGTAACTGAGCCGGTGATGTAAACACGTTCACCCGTCCCAACGACCTCCCCCGCCGCATCTTTGCCAGGCGTGTACGGCAACGTTGGTTTCGGATCATAGCTGCCCGCGAGAATGTAAGTGTCCACCGGATTAACACCAACAGCGCGAATCCGCACGAGCACCTCACCATCCGAGGGTTGCATGTTCGGCACCTCTTCCAGCTTCATCACTTCCGGCCCGCCGAATTGATGAACGCGTATCGCTTTCATAAATAATTTATAAGTTTTTAATCCTACCGATCGCCATGCGGATCAAACGCATCGCGCAAACCATCCCCGACAAAGTTCAACGCGAGCAACGTCACCACCAAAGTTACACCGGGGTAAACAACCAGCCACCAATAAATCCGCACCGCATTGATCTGCTCCGCGCCACTAGCAATGAGCGACCCCAGACTCGCCTGCGGCGGTTGAATGCCGAGACCGAGATAACTCAGGAACGATTCGTAAAGCACAATCGAAGGAATCGTCAGCGTCAGATAGACGATGATAATGCCGTAGATGTTCGGCAAAATGTGTCTCAACAAAATCCGCGTATGCGTCGCGCCCAGGACACGGCTGGCATCAACAAACGCCCGATGCCTCAATGACAAAACCTGTCCCCGAACAATCCGCGCCATCGTCAACCAGGAGACAGCGCCGAGCCCCACAAACAAACCCGTGAATTGCAACATCCTGACAGTTGATGCCGATAAAGCGTGTGGCCCTGTTTGCATTTTCGCCAAGCTCGCATTCAACGCAGTGATGAGGACGATAACAAATACAACCGTCGGCATCGAATACAGCACATCAACTATGCGCATCATGCCCGCGTCCGTACGCCCTCCAACGTAACCAGCCACTAGTCCCCAGGAAACGCCGATGACCAGACTGACCGCCGCGCCCACGACTCCGACAACCAGCGAAACACGCGCACCGTAACAAATGCGCGCCAGCAAATCGCGCCCATGCACATCCGTGCCAAACAAATACTGCCCATTCGGTTTGGCAAACTGCGCATCCGAAACTGCATTGGGGTTCGTTGCACCGAGTAACGGCCACAACAAAATCAACCCGACAAACACGACCAGGAAAATCGCCGCAACCATCGCCGGCCGATTCTTACGAAACCGCCGCCATGCGCGTTGATTCGGGCTGAGGTGCCGTTGTTCACTCATAGCGCACCCTCGGATCTAAGAGGCCATACGCAAAATCCACCACCAGGTTCAACCCCAACAACAACACCGCATAAAGCAACACCAACCCGACCACCATTGTATAATCCGAGTTCAACGAACTGTTCACCATGAACACGCCAATGCCGGGAATCTGAAACAGATTTTCGACAACGAACGAACCCGTCAACAAATCCGCCAGCATCGGACCGCTGTATGACAACACAGGCAACACTGCGATGCGGAACGCGTGCTTTATCAACACCGCCGTTTCACTCAAACCTTTGGCTCGCGCGGTCATGATGAATTCCGAATGCAACGTTGTGCTCATCCCCTCACGCATCAGTCGCGCGATCGTGCCAGAGAAATACAATCCAAGCGCGACCGTCGGTAAAACGACATGCATCCACGAACCCCAAAGCGCGACTGGAAACACCCGCAGCTTGATCGCAAAAAACATAATGAGCATCGGCCCAATCACCAGGCCCGGAATGCAGATGACGAGGATCGCCAGAAAACTTCCCGCGTAATCCCCCCAACCACCACGATTCACCGCGCTGAAAAACCCAAGCGGAATGCCGATCCCCAGCGCAAAACAAAACGCCATTCCGCCCAACGTCAGCGACACCGGCAAACCCTGCACAATGATCTCGGAAACGGTATGATTGCGATACTTGAGGGACGGCCCAAGATCACCGTGAAGTGCATCGACTAGAAACCGTCCATATTGTTTTAGAATCGGTTCATCCAGGTGATACTTCGTCTTGAGGTTCCGTTCAATTTCAGGTGAAGCCGCGCGTCGTTCCGAATCAAACGGGCCACCGGGAACAAAGCGCACGAGGGAAAACGCCAGGAAGCTGACGACCAGCAACAGCGGGATGAAAAATAGGATGCGCTTGAGGAAATACATTTACTATCGTTTCCCAAGTTCCTCGCGAATCCACACTGGATCGCGTCGCATGTCTAAAATCGCGTAAACGACGGCGATACCCTCTCCGATTTCGTAATAGATGCCGAATGGAAACCGTTGTGAAAGCATGCGGTAAAATCCAAAGTGAGTGGAATGAATTCCTGCATAAAGAATCAATGAATCCAAATCAGAAAGAATCGATTCTTCAAAGTAGTCGCCGATACCGGACTCACGCGAATCGTAGAAATTCCTACCGGCTTTGATGTCCTCGGCCGCCGAATCGAGGACAACAATGGTCATGACTTCTGCTCGCGCAGATAGGTGCGAAGCTGCTCGAGGGTAAAGAATTTTGCTTCGCCCCGTTCAACCCGCGCTTTGCGTTCGGCCAGAACCTGGCCATGCCACTCGGGAGAGGGAACTTTTGTTTCTTCACGGGCGAGAGCATCCCATAACTGCTCCATCGTCCGGAGCCGGTCGCTCACTGACATTTTTTGGATGACGTCAGCTTGTAGCATGTGAACAGCTTAGAGGTTCGCCCCGCGCCCGGCAAGCCCTTCACTTCGTCGCAGCGGGCTCAGGCATTTTGGCAAAAAGTCTTTAACCAATCCCCTCGCCCTCCTAAACTCGCACAATGTCCGCGCCAACAAGCTCGACGCCTGCAACAACCAGCGTCGGCAATCCGTCTTCAGAGCGAGGCATTTCAGGTTTTATCAGCCGGTTCACCGTGCTCAAGGGCGCCACTCGCGAGTTGTGGCTGATCTTCCTGATTAAATTTCTTTCCATCACAGCGTATTCCATCACGAACAAAACCTTCGTCCTGTGGCTTTCGTCTGATTTCGGCTACGGCGATAAATCGGCGGTGGGAATGGTGGGGCTGTGGGCAATGGCCATGACGGGAATGACCATCATGATCGGCGCTCTGGCAGACGCGATCGGTTTACGCAAAAGTTTACTGCTTGGAATGTATATCTGCATCATCGCTCGCGTGGCGATGGTTTTCGGAAACGTCAAATGGCTGGCGTTGGGCGTGGGTTTGTTTCCGTTGGCAATCGGCGAAGCCCTGGCTGGCCCGATCCTCGTCGCGGCCACACGCCGTTACTCCACCACGGCCCAACGCTCCATCTCATTCTCAATGCTCTACATGATCATGAACCTTGCCTTTTTGACGGCGGGTTATGTATTCGACTGGCTGCGAAGCGGTCTGGGCGAACATGGCCATTTTGACCTTTTCGGAATGCACATCAGCACGTACCGGGCGTTGTTCCTCGTCAGTCTTGGTTTCGAAGTCGCACTCCTGCCGATCACTTATTGTTTGCGCAAAAACGTTGAAGTCACCGACGAAGGTTGCCGCATCAATCCTGAAAAACCCAAATATCCGGGCGCGAGCTTTTTGAATTCATTTTGGTTCGCCGTGCGCGACAGCGCCAAAGACACGTTCAATTTGTTTGCCGGCCTTTTGCAACAATCCGCGTTTTATCGATTGCTCGCGTTTCTCGGTTTCATCGGCTTTTTGAAAATCATCACCGTCGGCATGGATTACGTGTTCCCCAAATTCGGCATTCGCGAATTGGGCGACGGCGCGCCGATCGGACACCTGCTCAATATCAACAACCTGATGATTGTGTTGCTCGTCCCGATCTTCGGCGCACTCACCCAGCGCTTCGCTGCGTACAGAATGGTGATTATTGGTGGAACCATTTGTGCGGCGTCAGTCTTCATCATGGCGCTGCCGACGAACTGGTTTGTGCCCTTAGCCAACGGGGCATTCGGCAATTTCATTCATCACCGCTACCTCGGCATGACTGGCCCGGTGCATCCCTATTACGTGATGATTGCGATTTACGTAATTATTTTCTCAGTTGGCGAAGCTTGCTATTCACCACGCGTCTACGAATACGCCGCCGCCATCGCGCCCAAAGGCCAGGAAGCTTCTTACAGCGCACTCTCCTACATTCCGCTGTTTCTCGGAAAACTCCTCGTGGCCAACACAGGATTTCTGTTGCTGAAGTATTGTCCGGAAAACGGCCCGAGAAATTCCGGAATGATGTGGTTGGTTTTCGCGCTCTGCGCGACCGTCGCGCCCATCGGCCTGCTCACCTTGCGTAGTTTAATCCGCGTGCGTGAAGCCGGTCGCGAATCCTGACGATCCAGTTCAGCCACAGATAATATCCCTACGACAACAAAACTCCCGGGAACAAATCTGCGTCCTCGTCCATCTTATACACAACGCGAGCTGAACTCTTCCCCCGAGGTCTGCCGATCAAACGGAAAGAAGTAGAATGAAAGCGCACGTGTACCGGATTGTAATCAGCCTTTGTCTCATCATCGTGAGTTCCGCCAAAGGGTCACCAAGTATCACCATCACAAACCCGCCTGACGGAGCCGTCTTCGGCAACACCGATAGTTTCGGGGTCAACACGACCGCGAGCACCACGACTGGTTCCGTAACGAACGTTCAATTATTCGACGGGCCAACGTTACTGCGAACCTTTACCAGCACGCCGTACAACTTCACCGTTGCCGGGTTCGCTTTCACGCTCGGAACGCACACTTTGACCGCAGTGGCCAAGGACAACTCCGGTCTGGTCAGCACTTCAACGCCCGTCAACGTCACCATCGCGCGCTACACACCGAAAGTGACCAACGGTGCCGTTTCCCTTTTCCTCGTGCCCATTGCCACCAATCTATCCGCACCGCTTTACGGCATCAGCTCACCGGGTGATAGCCATCGGCTTTTTGTGCTGGAGCAAAATGGCCTCGTCCGCGTCATCCAAGATGGCGTGCTCGTGACCACACCCGCACACGATCTGCGTAGCCTCGTCTCGCCACCACTCGTTGTCTCAAGTCCGAACGACGAACGCGGTTTGCTCGGCTTGGCCTTTCATCCCGGTTACAACTATCCTTCGAGCCCCGGCTATCGCACGCTCTACACCTATAATAGCGAGCCAACGAATGGTTCGCTGACCTATCCTCTTCCGGGCGGTGCCGCCAATCTTTACAAAAACGCCATCAATGAATGGAAAATCTCCAGCACGAACGCCAGCGTCATCGACGCAACCTCGCTCCGCGAAGTGATCTCGTTCGGCAAAAACGCGCAAAACCACAACGGCGGCACGTGCACCTTCGGGCCCGACGGCTATTTGTATTTGGCTTTGGGCGACGGTGGCAACGCCAACGACGTCGGTACCGGCCACATCTCGCCCGGCGGCAACGCGCAAAACCTCAGTGTACCGCTTGGCAAAATGCTGCGGTTCGATCCGCTCAACCCGAGCCTCACTTCATCGAGCGTCGACCCAATCAGCGCCAACGGGCAATACCGCATCCCCACGAACAACCCGTTCCAAGGTCAGGGCCAGGTGCCAGAAATTTACGCTTACGGCCTGCGCAATCCGTATCGCTTTTCCTTCGACCAGGTCACCGGCGACCTGATCGAAGCCGATGTCGGACAGAACAACATCGAGGAAATCAACAGCATCGTGCGCGGCGGCAATTACGGCTGGGCCATCAAAGAAGGCGATTACCTTTTCAACATGACGAACGGTCCAACCGGCAACGCTGGAACCATCGGCGCGCCGCCCGGACATTTTAGCCCCGGAACACCACCGGATCTTATCGACCCGATCACCGGTCCGCTCGGCATCCTCGAATACGACCACAACAACGGCATTTCGATTACCGGCGGTTTCGTCTATCGCGGAACCGACATGCCCGAACTCTATGGCAAATACATCTTTGGTGATCTGGCGTTGATTCCTTCACCAACGCGAATCAACGGACGCATCTTCTACGCCGACCTCCAACTCGGCACAATCAATGTGTTCACCCTGCCGCAGTTTGGTTCCGAGATTTTGCCGAATGGGCAAACCGTCCACGGTTTCGGCCAAGACGCCAACGGCGAACTCTACGCGATGGCGACTAGCACTGCTCCGAATGGTAGCGGCGGTGTCGTTTACAAACTCGCCTCGGTCCGTCTCACCGCGAAACTCTTGGGCAACACGCTCGACCTCTCATGGCCGGTGGCAGGCGGACGCCTTCAGTCCCAAACAAACAATGTCGATCCAACAAGCTGGATCACCGTCGCGAACTCATCGAATACGAATCACGTGGTTGTTCCTATCGACGCCGCCAGCGGTGACGTTTTTTATCGACTGATTGTACCGTGATTAACATGTGTCACGTCAAAGCGCATGGTCTTCACCGTTGACGTCCAAATGGCCAATGCACCGATCGCCATTTAGAAATTCAATTCGATTATTTTTATACCGGATTTTAATCTGCCCCTTACCATCCAACTCAACACAGGCTCCCTCATTGAGGCGCACGTTGTTGTTCCGCAAATTAATTCCGACGTCGTAATTACCCGCAAGGTCCACTCCGGTCGTGCCCTTTCCCTTTAAATGAATTCCGGTTTGAAAATGATTCTGACCGTCATGAATTTGGATGCCGTGGCGCATTGGCGTGGGACCGCCGACCGCCTGAATGTTCAATCCGATCACCTGCGACTCCTCGGTTCCGGCGTAATCGTTGCTCATTTCAATGTTCATTCCAATCGCCGTCGCGCGATCATGGCAATAGACCTCTGAATGAACTCCTGACGACCAACCCGGGCCGCTCTTGTGCAATCGAGAACATATTCCACAAGCGTCTCCATTTTCATGGTGAGTTTTGAGACTCGTGTACAGCGTCCACGGATAGGAACTTTTCCCTTTCTCCTCGTGGACCAGCGACAACACCTGGTGAGTAATAGCTTTCCCAGTGCTGTCATCGCCGCGCGCGAACAACACCATAGTATCAAGCGGCTCCACAGGCGGCTTTCCGCGTCGCATATGCGTTGTTACGGGTTCGCCCATGCTTTCAACCGCCGCGGCAGCGGCTTTCCGACTGCCAAAAATTCCGCCAATCAACGCGCAAAACCCGGCAAACAACAAGCGTCGTCGTGACGTGGAATCAGTAACAGAATTTTCCATTCGCCAACGCTAGTTGCGCCGCAGAAAAAACTAAAGACGGTTCGCAATAGCGCGTTACCGGCCTGTTTTCCAAATCGCATTCAACGGATGAATGTCCAACACGTTGGGATAAATCCCTTTCACGTTTGCCGGATTGTAATAGGTAAAACCAACCCAGAAATAAATCGGCACGATCGGCACGTCATCGTGAACCAGAATGGTCTCGGCTTGTTTGAGGAGCGCCGTGCGTTTTTTCATATCGGGCTCGTTGCC
>JAQGOW010000626.1 GCA_028293405.1 Verrucomicrobiales bacterium | reverse complement strand
GCACAATCGCTCGAAGCCTGCATGGCTTCCAGCATCACTCAAGCTCGAGAAGGCACGCTGTATTTGATGCTCGGTGGCAAAGAAGAAGCGTTCAATCGCGCAAAGCCGGTTCTGGAAGAACTCGCTGCATCGACGCGTTACGTCGGTCCCGCCGGCACCGCTGCACAAGTCAAAGCGCTCGTCAACATGGTCATGAATATCAATACCGCCGGTCTCGCGGAAGGCCTCGGCCTTGGCGCGTCGCTCGGACTTGATCTAAATATGCTGCGCGAAGTATTTTCCCAAACCGGCGCGAATTCGCGCGTTCTCCAAACCGATGGCGAAGACATGCAGAAGCGCGACCATAGCTGCTTTTTCGCGGCGTCCCATGCGGCCAAAGATTCGGGCATCGCGCTCAAACTCGCGAAGGAACAAGGCCTGAACCTGCCGCTCGCGACTGCGACCAAGAAGCAATTCGACAAAATGGTGACCGAAGGCTTAGGCGAATTGGACAAATCCGGTATCGCTGAACTCACCTTCAAAGGTCGCCATTCGCACAAATAAGCTTTTGTAGCAGCCGACGTATCGAGTCTCCGACCAATGAACCGCGCTGCTCCAAAAAGCCGTTCGCACAAGCTGGAAAAAACCTTTAGCGACAAGCTGAAGGGTTTGGTGCCGTTTGGTCTCGGCCAGACGAAGCCAAAACATTTCCGCGACATGCTCAAGGTGATTTGGCAAAACCGCGATAACCTCGGGTACGCTTGGAAAGTCATCACCAAAGGCGTGTGCGATGGCTGCGCGCTCGGTGTGGCAGGGTTGCACGACTGGACGATCGATGGCGTGCATCTATGCATGACGCGCCTGAATCTACTTCGGCTGAACACCATGCCGCCATTGGAGGTTTCGCTCCTGGAAGACGTCGCAAAACTGAAGTCGCTCGACAATGCGCAGTTGCGTGAATTAGGCCGACTTCCCTACCCCATGCTCCGCGAGCGCGGCGACAAAGGGTTTCGACGCATCTCGTGGGACGAAGCTTACGCACGGATCGCCAAACGCATTCGCGCCAGCAATCCCAAACGGTTTGCGTTCTTCGTCACGTCACGCGGAGTAACGAACGAGGTTTATTACATGGCGCAAAAAGCTGCGCGTTTCCTAGGCACCAACAACGTCGATAACGCTGCACGCCTTTGCCACTCGCCATCCACTGGCGCGATGAAACACGCCGTCGGTGTCGCGGCGACGACTTGCAGTTATATCGATTGGTATGGTACCGACCTAATCATCTTCTTCGGCGCAAACCCGGCGAACGATCAACCGGTTACGACCAAGTATTTACACGAAGCGAAATTGCTCGGCACAAAAGTCGTCGTGGTAAATCCATATCGCGAGCCGGGACTCGAACGTTACTGGGTGCCTTCCACTGCGAAGAGCGCGATCTTCGGAACCGACATCATGGATTATTGGTTCCCGGTCTCGCAAGGCGGCGACATCGCATTCCTTTACGGTGTGGCCAAGATCATTTTGGAGAACGGTTGGGAAGACAACAACTTCGTTCAAAAACACACGGCTGAGTTCGACTCATTCAAAGCCGCCGCTGAGAAAATGGATTGGGCAACGTTGGAGCGCGATTCGGGTTTACCTCGCGCCTCGATGCATGAATTCGCCGAACTCATCCGCGACGCGAAAAACGCCGTGCTCGTCTGGAGCATGGGCATCACGCAGCACTCGTACGGCGGCGATGCGGTTTCGGCGGTGTTGAATCTCGGTTTGCTCAAAGGCTACGTCGGTCGCGACAAAAACGGATTGATGCCGATTCGCGGTCACTCAAGTGTTCAAGGTGGCGCGGAGATGGGCGCGTATTCGACCGTGTTTCCCGGCGGCAAACCGATCAATGCGCAAAACGCGGTGATCCTTTCCAAAGAATACGGCTTCGAAGTCCCCGACTGGCAAGGCATGACCAGTCCTGAAATGGTCGATGCGTGCGCCAACGGTGACCTCGATGTTTTGTATTCGATCGGCGGTAATTTCCTGCGCACATTGCCCGACCCAAACTACGTCACCCGCGCACTTGCTAACGTTCCCATGCGTGTGCACCAGGACATCATCCTATGCGATCAGATGTTCATTGAACCGAAGGACGAAGTGTTGTTACTCCCCGCGAAAACGCGATACGAACAAGACGATGGTGGCATTGAAACCACGACCGAACGGCGCGTTGCTTTCAGCCCCGAAATTCCACGGCAGGTCGGTGAAGCCAAAGCGGAATGGAAAATTTTACGTGAACTCGCCGCGGTCGTTTACCCAGAGAAGGCGCATCTGTTGAAATGTGAAACTGGTTGGAAAATGCGAGAGGAAATCGCACGTGTCGTTCCGTTTTACGACGGCATCCAAGACTTGCGCAAAACCGGAGACGCCATTCAATACAACGGCCGCCATCTTTGCGCCGATTGGAAATTCCCGACGCCCGATGGCAAAGCCCATTTCAAAGCCGTCCCGCTCCCAAACCTCACGAAGCCCGCTGGCGTATTTGAGATCAGCTCGCGCCGCGGAAAACAGTTCAACACCCTCATCTATCACGAGACCTGCTCAATTACCGGCGCCCAACGCGATGCCATTTTCATCAGCCCTGAGGACGCCGAACAACTCAAGCTCCAGCAGAATGACCGCATTGCTTTAGTGAACAGTGTTGGGCGCATGGAAGGCCGCGTGTTCATCGCGCCGATCGCGCGCGGCAATCTTCAGGTCCACTGGCCGGAAGGCAACGTCATCATCCGGCGTGGCAACTACGATGCCGTCGGCGGCGTGCCAGACTACAACGCACAAGCGCGCATCGAGAAACTCAGCTAATAAGTCACGTTTTTGCTCGCACGGTTTTCGGTTGCTGTGTTAAAAACGCACACAACCAAAGCGTGTGAAAAATATCGTCTACTTCGACATCGAAACCCAAAAATCAGCAGCAGAAGTCGGCGGCTGGGATAAAATTCGCGACATGCGCATGAGCATCGGCGTGACCTACAGCACTGCTCGCGGCGAGTACAAAATTTTCGGTGAAGGCCAGGTCAACGAACTGATCGATGAACTGCGCCGCGCCGACCTCGTGGTTGGATTCAATAGCGAGCGTTTCGATTTCACCGTGCTGCAAGGCCACAATCCGTTCTTCGATTGGGAACAAGTTCCGAGTCTTGATCTGATGTTGGATTTGCAAAAAACACTGCAACACCGGCTCTCGCTAGACTCGATTGCCACCGCAACGCTTGGCGTGGAAAAAACCAGCGAAGGCATGCAAGCGATTCATTGGTATAAGGAAGGCAAGCTGTTGGATATTGCGGAGTATTGCTGCTACGACGTAAAGATTACCAAGATGGTCCACGAATACGGCATGACGCAAAAGCAACTGTTCTACACGAATCGATTCGGCAAAAAGATGAGCGTCAACGTTGCGTGGTAAAACTCGTGGGAGAAATTGTGAAGTGGTGCCCACGACAGGACTTGAACCTGTACGATGTTACTCACTAGAACCTGAATCTAGCGCGTCTGCCAATTCCGCCACGTGGGCTTCACGTTACCGCTCACCAATATCACAGGCAAACACACGAACGCAAGAATCCAATTCGCTTTCCGCTTCAGTCGTTACTGGAATCGAATCAAATTCGCGGTGAGCGCGCGTCCAGTGGTCGGTTGCGACCAGATGACCCCGGCTCCTTCCATTGCTACCGATCCTGTTGGATAAACTTCGTCGTGCGAAACCAGCACGGCATCGGCATGTTGCTCGTGCGCGGCGCGAACCATGTTGTCTTCGTTATCGGTGCTGACGGCACCGACGATGACGTAAGGTCGGTTTGGATATTGGCCGGGCGGATAGAACGGCACGTCGCGAACATAACGAACGTAGCCACCGGGAGCGGTAGTCCAGTTCTTCTGTTGGCCGACGTATGGCGAGTAAGTGTAAGGCGTGCCGCAACCGACAATCGCCGCCGCAACTGCGACGACCAAAAATGCTCTAAAAACAATCGGCTTCATATATTCTCCAGTTAGACGGGCTATAAACTACTACATTCAACATGCTCGCGCTTATCGTTCGAGGCAAATGCATGTTACAAGCTCAAGCGGCGACTAAAACCGAGTCCAAACGTTTCATCACCGTCGGTTTTCCGATGACTTCCATCAAGTGATACAGGCTCGGACCTGAGGTACTGCCGGTGCATGCCAGGCGCGTGGGATGAATCAGTAGTCCAAGTTTCACGCCCAACTCTTTCGCCGTCGCTTTGATCGTTTGCTCAATTGTGCTGGCGTTGAAATCCGACAACGCGTCCAGGGCGTCACGGAATTTTTTCAATCGCGCCAGGTTGTCGAGCGTGAAGTCAGTCGCAGCAACCGCTGGATCAATTTTCACGTCATCAGCAAAATAAAATCCAGCATACGCGGGCAACTCACTAAAACGCTTCACCTTCCCTTTGCACGTCGCGATCGCGGCACTTACGTAGCTCGCTGGAAATTTGTCCAGTGCCACTCCGGCACTACGGAACGCGTCGGCGGCCATCGTCTGGAATTTATCATCCGGCAGTTCGCGCAAATACTCACCGTCGAGCCACTGAAGTTTCGTCATGTCGAAGCGCGCGTTGTGACGAAGGATTTGGGGCAGGTCGAAGCGTTGCACGATTTCTTCAATCGGCATCTTCTCGCGATTTTCTTTCGGCGACCAACCGAGCAACGACAGATAATTAACCACCGCCGCAGGATCGAAGCCTTCGTCCACATAAGTCTGCAACGACGCGCCCAGATCGCGCTTGCTCATCTTCGTGCCGTCGGGATTGAGGATGAGCGGAATGTGCGCGTATTTCGGTGCTTCCACGCCGAACGCGCGGAACATCGCGATGTGCTTGGCCGTATTGGTCAAGTGATCTTCGCCGCGAATCACGTGGGTGATCTTCATTTCCAAATCATCGACAACGTTGACGAAATGGAACACCGGTTGCCCATCCGAGCGCACGATTACGAAATCCGGATCCACCGCTTCACGATCGGTCAATTCGCGACGCACATCGCCGACGACCAAATCTGGAATCACCACAGCGTCGCGACCCATCTTAAACTTGATCGCGCCTTCGTGCTCGTAAGCCATTCCTTTGTCGCGCAATTCCTCAATGCGTTTGCGATAAATGTCATTGCGCTGCGATTGAAAATACGGGCCGCAATCGCCTTTGCTCGCGCCCTTCGGATCGGGCGTGGCCGGGCCTTCATCCCAATCCAGCCCCAGCCAGCGCAAGCCGTGCAGGATGACATCGGTCGCTTCCTGCGTGTTGCGCGCGGTGTCGGTATCTTCGATGCGCAAAATAAAAGTGCCGCCGGTGTGGCGCGCATAAAGCCAGTTGAACAAAGCCGTGCGCGCACCGCCAATGTGCAAATAGCCGGTGGGGCTCGGAGCAAATCGAACTCGAACGTTCATGGCCGGAATTTAACCGTAAAAGTTGTGAAGAACACAAGAATCTCGAAGCGCGACATCCGCTTCACAATTAATTCGCGACAACGGCTGCTGGACCTTTTGCTACAGCAGTGGGGAAATTTCCAACAGCACGGGCAATCTTCGCTACATCCGTTGGGAACATTCCATCAGCAGTAGCGAACTTCCCAACAGCCGTAGCTCTTTTCCCTACAACTGTGGCGACCTTTCCAACACCTGTAGGGAAATATTCTACGGTTGTTGGGAAATGTTCTACAATTGTTGGGAATTTCCCTACAACTGCTGGAAAATACGCAAAGACTTGAAACATAGCACATTATGGCAAACAAGGGTTAACCTTCAGCTCAGCCGCCGATGGCAGTTTACTGGGCCCCGAATCTTGCGCGCGCGCGATTTGCCGCAATGGTTAAAAGAGGAGGAACTATGGACAACAATTCCGGCCAACAACCGCCAACCGAGACTCGCGGCCTCACGCCTGCGATGGTGGGCTACATCATCGTCGCGATCATCGTCGCACTGATTATCTGGCGCTTTCTGTGGCCGCACTAGCGCGACCCACTTACTTTCGAACCGCTTTATCGTTCGCCGTCAGATACTCGATAATCGTCGCGACCGATTCAGCGACGGTGACT
>JAQGOW010000566.1 GCA_028293405.1 Verrucomicrobiales bacterium | reverse complement strand
CTTGCCTTGCAATGCGGTTGCCGAACGCGCGAGTAGGTTCAACGTTTGCGCGGAGCAAACACCAGCGACCACAGTGGCGAAGAACAGTTGTACAATTGCGCGCATTGTCGTTAGGTGTAGCGACGATCACAGCCATTCGCGAATCTTTTCCTGGTATTTATTGTAAACAAATCCAAGCGCGAGCAGCACGACACCAAGCGCCAGCAGACTCAAGATGCGGTAGATAATCTCGAGCTGCCAAACATCGACGACAACGCGCGCGAGGGCACAAGCAAGAATCGCCAAGCCGATCCAGCGATAGATCCGTTCGCGCAGGAAAAAACCAAGCGCAATTGTAACGAGCGCAAGAACGGCCCACGCCGCCGTTAGGTAAAACGAACCGCCAGAAAGTTCGATGACCCAGCGTGACGTGTAAAGCCAGAGCGACAACATCCCGGCGACAATCATGGCGATGCTCCACTCAGGTTGAAGCGGGAAACGTTTCGGTTGCCGCGCGACGACTTGTTGCAATCCTAAAAGCACGAGTATGAATGCAAAGTCGGGGAAGTAGATCAGCGGCGTTGGTAAGAGTTGACGATAGACCAGCGTCACCAACGCTGCGCCCAAATACACTCCGCCAAACGCAGCAACTTTGCGGCTGCCCTTCCAACCGGCCGCGAGAAACGTGACGGTGCCGACAAGACCAAGCACCCAGATGCGTTCGCGCACCGGGATGTATTCGTGGACCCACCACAGTGACATCAGCACGGCGATCGCGAGATAGAGGAGGCTGATTTGTGGTACGTTTCGTTTGGCATCGTCCGGCAATCGGCTGATGAAAAACTCGCCGACGATCCAGACCATCGCAACGAGCACGATCATCGGGACGAGCGCGAGATACCAGTCGGGTTTGCCCATCGTAATTTCGCGGACGAACTCGATTCCGCTGACGACGAGAAACAATTGTGCCGCCGCAGCGAGCAGCCATGCGCGGGTCGAGAGCGCGTAAATTGTGAGCGCAAGGGCGAGCGCGCTGGTTAGTGCCAGCCATGCACCGAGTTCGAAATGCGGTTGCAACCAGGTGTAGAGAACCGCAATCGTGGCAAGCGCGTAAAGGCCCTGCAAAGTTTGGCGCGAGCCTGATTGCATCGTGACGCGCTTCTGCCATTCCCACCAGTGACTCGCGCCGACGGTTGCGGCGATGAGAATGAGCGGATGCCACCACGCTGGTCTTCCGTGCGCGGTCGCGGAATACATCCAGAGCACTTGCGAGCCGATCAGGTAGGTTTGGCTGAGCAAGACGCCTTCAGGAATTTTTAGTGCATAGAAAGCAGCCATCAAAATGACTGCGCCGATAGCGAGGCTGGAGCCGAACCATTCTGTTGGAACAGATTTCCAATCGAGATACGCCCACGCGAAAAGCGCGAGGATGGTGAAAAATGTCGTCAGCGCGCGCGCAACGCCTGGCGTCGGCCTCTCGCAGCGGCTTGCCCAAATCATATTGAAGCCCAGCAACGCGCCAACTCCCAAACCTAAAGCTGTGTTTGCATGCGATTCCATTCCGAGCACAAGCCACGGAACGGACATCAATGCTGTTAGAGCCGAACCCCAGTGCATGATGGCGCTCTTTTGTTGCCCGCCGAGCACAAGCAGGATGACACTTTCGGCTGCCAGCACGAGAGCGAGACTCAGACCGGAGAAGTAGGCAATGAAACCCACTGTGACGAGGACGAGACCTTGAGTCAGGTAGGCTTTGGCGCAAAGGGGTTCGTTCGCGAGCAATTTGCGCGCAGCGGCGGCGAGGGCAATCAGCACCATGCCGAAACCGAGCGAGAACTTCCAGAAGTTGCCGTGATTCACGTGCAACATCGACAGAATCACCATCCCGAAAAACGCGCCGTTGTTAATGCTGAGGTAACTTGCCCTGCGGAAACCGAGTAGTTTTTCGCTGCGCGACAGGAAAGCCGCTGCCGTGAACATGATCCAGTAACCGGCGAGGAAAATGTTCCCGTAATTGAGTTGCTCGGCGCGCAAATCCCAAAGGAAATCGCCGTGATGATAGAATCGCCAGAAGACAAACGCGCCATAGGTGGCTGGCAAACTGACAATCGAAATCGTCGCCCAGCGATTGCGCAGCAGAAAGAACACGGCAGCTGCAGTTAGAATGATATTGGAGTAAAGCGTGAACAGGCCGATGTCGGTGACGACCGCGGTATAATACGCAAGTGAGACGGCAAACAGTGCGAGCACCTCGGATTTGCGTCGGTCTGCTATCCACACGATTACTGCTGCCCACCCGAGCAGTAAGATGCCATCGATCAATCCGCTCGTTATGACACGTAACGGCGGCAGGTAATGCGCTGCGTAAGTTGCGAAATAAACTGTCGCGAGGCCGCCCGCGAACAACACCTGGCCATAATTTTTCATGGCCGGCTTTTCCAATTTCCGTTGCAACCACGCGCCTGCGCCAATCAACAACCCGCCGGCGAAATAAATCAGTGACAATTTTCCACCGGCACCAAGACGGCCGATGATGTTGTCGTAAGCGTAATATCCAAGGAATGCCAAACCGGTCAGCAACACGACGATGCCGATGCGCACAAGCCAAAAGGTGCCAAGACGCAATTCCAACGACGTCTTTTGCGCAATGACCGGTGCGGGAGGAACGATCGGTGGCTGTGCGCGGAATTCTTCCGCGCTCGCGCGTGCCGGTTCTTGAATGACAGGGGTTGGCTGCGCAGCCGGTTCAAACGGCCGTTGCCGCAGGACCAGCGCTGGTCGCTCGACGCGAATCGGTTCAATGATCGGCGGAATCGGTGGTGGTTCAGGGACGATCACCGGCTCGGTCGTGAGGCGGTGGTCAAAGCGGTCGATGTGGTCCTTGAGCAGCGTGACTTGTCGCTGCAGCAGTTCCTGCCGACGTTTCAACTGCTCAAGCTCATTACGATCCTGATCATTCATAGCGGAGTTCCGAATCAACTACCGCAGCTTATTTCGATTACCCCGTGTGCCGATAATCGAAAAAATTATGGGAACATCGATTTGATTAATTCTCCGCGATCCAAACGAGCGTGCCTTCCGGCAACTTGTCGTAAAGCGGAATAAAATCGTGCCCTGCTAAATGAACGCACCCGTGGGAGTCCGGCCGGCCGATGGTCGTCTCGTTGCCGGTGCCGTGGATATAGATGAAGCGCTCGTAGGAACCGATGCCTTCGCCGCGGTTGCGACCGGGTTCGAGTCCTTCAAGCCAGAAAATGCGATGCGCAATCGGAGTCATCG
>JAQGOW010000504.1 GCA_028293405.1 Verrucomicrobiales bacterium | reverse complement strand
CGGGATTCAGCGCCCAGACTTCGATCGACGCAGTGGCGTTGGTGCCGAGTAGTCCTCCTGGCGGCGCAATCAAAGCACCACCACCGTTCGCCAGCAACTGCAGCACGTTAGTTCCGGCGAATTGAATCGCCGCAACGCCGTTGGTGACGACGACGTTCGCCGACGTTGTGACAGCGGTCGAATTTTTAGCTTCGAACACGCCACCAAGCGAACCGGTGTTCGGGATATCGACGACACTGCCCGGAGTCAGGGCGGTGGCGTCAACGTTCACAAACACGGTGCCGGCAGTTTGGATTTGCGCATGCAACCCGACGGCGAGGAGAAAAGTTGCTGCAAAAAGTGTACAGAAAGGGACACGGGGACGAACAAGGAAAATGTTCTTCATAGGAATTTGGCTGCGGCCATATCAACACTTTCATCGTCCGGAGGCAACAATATAGTGTTAATGGAAAAACTGAATTGCGGACGCGACTGTCACACAAACTAAATCGGTCAAGCGCAACGGGTCAGCTGTCGGTTACGAGATTTTCCTCAAGACAGTAAACGCCACCCGAGTGCTTTTAGTTGAATTCGCCCCAGTTCACATGCCGCATGTCAGCGTGCTTTTCAAAAGCGAGATGCATGCCGAATGCGGCGCGTAACGTTTGGGGGGAGTGCGTGCCTCCAGAAAGTGCAACGTAGTCATGCAGGATTTGGCGATAATCGGGATGAGCGCAGTTTTCGATTATCGTTTTCGCTCGTGCGACTGGACTTTTGCCACGCAAATCGGCGACGCCTTGCTCGGTGATGACGGCGATGACGGAGTGTTCGCTTTGGTCAAGGTGACAGACCAGCGGAACGATCGTGCTGATTTTTCCATCTTTTGCTGTCGATGGGCAGGTGAAGATGGACATGAAGGCGTTGCGCGCGAAATCGGCTGAGCCGCCGATGCCGTTCATGATGCGTCGGCCGAGGACGTGCGTGCTGTTTACGTTGCCGGCGATGTCGACTTCGATCGCGGTGTTGATGGAAATGATTCCAAGACGACGAACGAGTTCCGGGCTGTTGGTGATTTCCTGCGGACGGAGCAACAGTTTTGACCGGAAGGATTCTAAATCGGCGTAGATCTCGCGCAACAACGGTGCGGTAACGCTCAATGAACAACCACTCGCGAAACGGCATTTGCGCTGTTTGATCAAGTTGATGACGGCGTCCTGAATGACTTCCGTGTACATGTCGAAACACGGTATGTCGGGATGCTGGCCCATCGCGTTGAGCACGCCGTTGGCGGTGTCGCCCACGCCGGATTGAATCGGCAAAAAACCTTTTGGGATTAAACCGCGCTTGAGCTCGCCGCTCAGGAAATTTGCGACGTTCTCGCCGATTTTACGCGTTGTCGGCGTCAACTCACCGAAGGTGCCGGCTTCGTCTGGGCCGTTGCTTTCGACCATGGCGAAAATCTTTTTCGGGTCCACGTGAACGGTCGGCGTTCCAATCCGATCAGACGGACGAAAGATCGGGATTGGATTTCTGAAGGGCGGATCTTCCGGTTCATAGTTGTCGTGGAAACCGCGCAGTGACTCGGGGTGAAAGCGATTGAGTTCGATGACGATTTTGTCGGCTTTGTGACAAAACGTCGGGCTCGCGCCGACCGAGGACGTCAGCGTGATCTCACCGGCATCAGTAACATCACACGCTTCAATGACGGCCCAGTGGACCGGTCCAAGGAATCCATAGCGTACCGCTTGGGGCATCATCGAAAGGTGCATGTCGAAGAATGCCGTTTTGCCTTCGTTGATGCTCTTGCGCAGGTCCGGGTCGGATTGGTATGGGGTGCGAAACAGCACAGCCTCCGCTTGCGCTAATGCGCCGTCGAGCGAACGTCCGGTGGACGCGCCGGACATGACGCCGATTCGAAACTCCTCCCCCTTTGCGTGCAACTCTTTCGCGCGCTCGGCAATGGCTTTCGGAACAACCTTTGCTGCACCAGCAGGTGTGAAGCCGCTGAACGCGACGGTTTGCCCGTTCTTGATGTTTTTGGCTACTTCTGCGGCGGAGAGTTTGGGGAATGAGTTCATGCGATTACGGCTAAGACTTGAGCTTCAGAAACGGCATCGCCAACAACGACTCGGACTTCGGAAACCTTGCCCGATTTCGTCGCGCTCACAACGGTGTTCATCTTCATGGCTTCGAGTGTCAGCACTTTATCGCCTTCTTTGACGTCCTGTCCGACAGCAACGGCGACTTCCACAACCAATCCGGCCAACGGGCTGACGACTGAACCAGGACCAGTAGCTGCGGAAGGAGCGGTCGTCGCAACGGGAACTGGCGGCGGCGGTGGAGGTGTTTGGCGAGGCGTGGCGATCACCGGTGCTGGCGCTGGCGCAGCCGCTGGTGCGGTGGCCATCGATTCGGATTCGTCAAAAAGCTCGACTGTGACGTCGTATGATTTGCCATCAACGGTGACGCGAAGTTTTTTGATCATGGTTTGTGGTAGCAAAGTAATTAGCGAAGTCGGTGGGAATGGAAAATTTCAGTGCGACCTTCCACCGCCCAAACATTGATATATGGACTGGAAGGCTGGACGGGTTGCACGGACACGACACGGTGGCCTCGACCACCGAGCGTCATCGCGATTGCCGCGGCGATCACAGCCACAATTTCAGGGGCAACGGCGCCCGATGTGGCACCGAGTTCGGTCCCAAAGAATTTACCGTGGCCATCGCGTGCGATTTCGATACATGCGGCAGCGCGTTTCAACGCGTTCTGCACGTCCGAGGCGCGACGCGGATCGTCAAGTCTCGGCAAAACGCGTTGCAAGAGCACGAGAGCCTGGCCGAGGTTCGTTTCAACCGCACCGAATTCCGGTCCGTTCGCGTTGAGTGTTTGGTCGTTGGCCATAGGTTAGAGCGGAATGGTGCCGTGTTTCTTTGGTGGTCGCGTCTCGCGTTTCGTCAGTGAGTTACGCAATGCGAGCGACAACGTAGCGCGTGTTTCAGCCGGAGTGATCACGTCGGTAATCATCCCTCCCCTCGCCGCTTCGTAAGGCAGACAGAATTTTTCGCGATATTCGGCAACGAGTTCTTTTTCTTTGGCTTTTGGATCCGGCGCGGCGGCGATTTCGCGTTTATATAAAATCTTAACTGCACCTTCCGCACCCATGACGGCGATTTCGGCAGTGGGCCATGCGAAAAGGATGAATCGATGTCAAGCGTGCCGGCTTTGACGGCAGGATTGTTGGCAATGATGCCGCAGACGATTCCTTGCATGCGCGCGAAACCGACGACGATATTTTGCGCCCACATTTCGTAGACTTCAAGGAAGTCGGCGTTGTCGACGAGGCGCGCGATAATTTTTTTGACGTCGAGCGGGTCTTTTGCGGATTCAGGGACCAGATTTCCAATCTCTGAATCGTGCGACAAATCAAGTTGCTGAACAGGTCGATGCGGCGGATCAAGCAAGTTGTTCGCGGGCATGAACGACAAAAGCTTTCGCGCGATGTCGATGGCGTGCTGATCGTTTTCGGCAACGAATTGAACATTGCCGCTGACCGATGCATTGGTGAGCGGACTGCCAATTTCATCCATTGTGCATTGCTGACCCGTGACGGCTTTAATGACATCCGGCCCGCAGATGAACATGTTCGACGAACCTTTCACCATGATGATGAAGTCCATCAAGGCTGGTGAATACGCAGCGCCTCCGGCGCACGGACCGGCGACGATTGCGATCTGTGGCACGACGCCGGAAACGAGCACGTTGCGGAAGAATACCTGGCCATAGCCAGAAAGTGAGTTGTCGCCTTCCTGAATGCGCGCGCCGCCTGAATCGTTGAAGCCTAGGACCGGGCAGCCAACTTTCAGCGCGTAATCCATCAGGTCACAAATCTTTTTCGCGTGAATACGTCCAAGCGAACCGCCGCTGACGGTGAAATCCTGGCTGAACGCCGCAACGAGTCGCCCATCGACCATACCGGTTCCGGTCACCACGCCATCGCCGGGAAGACTTTTTTCTTCCATGCCGAAGTGGTGACAATCGTGATTGGCGTGCAGTCCCCATTCCTGGAAGGTGCCCGCTTGGAAAAGGTTTTCGAGACGATCGCGCGCGGTCATCACGCCTTTGGCGCGACGCGCTTCGAGCTTATCCGAACCGCCGCCGGCCTTCGCTGCCTCGCGGCGCTTTTGCAAATCGTCCAATGCTGCTTTGGGTATCGACATATTGTCTTACTGGTTTTTGGGAGCGCAGAATTCAGTGAGCACGCCAAACGTGGATTTCGGATGCAAAAACGCGACGAGCTTGTTGGCCGCGCCTTCGAACGGCTGTTCGTGGATTAACTTTATGCCGGCACCGGAAGCCTGCTTGAGTTGTCCGCTGATATCATCCGTCGCAAAGGCAATGTGATGGATGCCGCCATTCGGATTCTTCTCCAAAAATTTTGCGATCGGACTTTCGGGCGAGGTCGGCTCCAGCAGTTCCAAGTGAACTTCGCCGCATTGAAAGAAGGCTGTGCGCACTTTTTGCGAAGGCACTTCTTCGCGATGTTCGCACTTCAGCCCGAGCGCCTTTTCGTAATAGGGCACCGATTCGTCCAACGACTTAACCGCGATTCCGAGATGATCGATTTTCTGCAACATATTATTTTTCTCCGCTAAATGCGGCTAAAAGTTTTTTTGCGCCTTGCATCGGCGTCAGTTCGCCTTGCAGCAGCGCACCTTTCACAGACGCGAGTTGTGCGGACACCGCCGGATGCTGGTAGAACTTCCTGTGCAATTCGTCGGCAATCAAGTCAGTCAACCAATCAATCGATTGCTGCTGACGTCTGCGCTTGATAATGCCTTTGGGCTCAAGCTCGCGATAAAATTTTTCGATAACCTCCCACGCCTGCGGGATGCCATCACCGGTTAAGCCGGAACTCAGGGCCACCTGCGGTTTCCATTCGGGGGTGGCCGATTCAAGATAATGCACCACGATCTCCTGCTCGGCGCGAGCCAACTCAGCGCGACTACGGTTTTCACCATCCGCCTTATTGACGAGCATCAGGTCGACCATTTCGACGATGCCTTTTTTCATGGCCTGCAGTTCGTCACCAGCGCCGGGCAACTGGAGTAAAAGGAAAAAATCGACCATCGATCTCAGTGCTGTTTCGCTCTGGCCGACGCCGACAGTTTCGACCAGCACGATGTCGAATCCCGCCGCTTCACAGAGCAGCATCGCTTCACGCGTTTTCCTAGCGACACCGCCCAGATTATGACCGGCTGGCGATGGACGAATAAAAGCGTTGGGCTCACGACTGAGTTTCTGCATCCGGGTTTTATCGCCAAGAATACTTCCGCCCGAGCGAGCGCTGGTCGGATCGATCGTCAACACCGCCAGCTTGTGGCCTTTGCCAACGAGCATCGTTCCGAACGTTTCAATAAACGTGCTCTTGCCGACACCAGGCACACCGGTAATCCCAATGCGTTTTGCTTTCCCGGATTCCGGCAACACCCGTCGCAACACTTCCTGCGCGAGCGGTTCGTGCAGTGACGAACTGCTCTCCAAAAGAGTTATGGCGCGCGCGAGCACAGTGCGATTACCGGCGAGCACACCATTAACGTAGTCGTCTACAGTCAACGTCGTGCGCGGCGTCGAAGTGTTTGTGCTCAATGTGCTCATTAGCCGATCCGCTGGCTCAGTTCAGTCAGCAATTGTTTCGCAGCATCGGGAATAAATGTTCCCGGACCGAAAACAGCCGCTGCGCCGTTTTGTTTCAAAAAGTCGTAGTCCTGCGGTGGAATGACACCGCCCACAACAATCACGATGTCATCGCGCCCGACGCGCTTCAGCTCCTCCACGAGTTGAACGAGCAAAGTCTTGTGTCCACCTGCGAGCGAGCTTATGCCGACGACGTGCACATCGTTTTCCGCTGCCATGTGCGCGACTTCATCCGGTTGCTGGAACAGTGGCCCGATATCAACGTCGAATCCGAGATCAGCGTAAGCCGTCGCAACCACCTTCGCTCCGCGATCGTGGCCATCCTGCCCCATCTTCGCGATGAGCATGCGCGGACGGCGACCGTGTCGATTGGAAAATTCGTCCGCCAGTTTGCGCACCTGTTCAATTTGCTGATTGGTGCCATATTCCGCGCCATAGACGCCGGATACAGAACGAATCGTCGCCTTGTGTCGTGAAAATACTTTTTCCATGGCAAAAGAAATTTCTCCGAGGGTCGCTCGAGCGCGCGCCGCTTCAATCGCCAGCGCCAACAAATTGCCCGTGCCGGTTTCGGCTGCGCGCGTGATTTCTTCAAGAACAGAAGTGACTTTGGCGTTGTCGCGCTCCTTTTTGGTTTGCTGCAATCGCTTGATCTGCGATTCACGAACCGAAGTGTTGTCCACTTCGCGAACTTCCAAATGCTCCACGGTATCGAGCCGCAGCTTGTTGACGCCGATGATCGTTTCCTTGCTCGAATCAATCCATGCCTGGCGCCGCGCCGCGGCTTCTTCGATGCGCAATTTCGGCAGGCCCGTCTCAATGGCTTTCGCCATGCCTCCGAGCGCTTCGACTTCCTGGATATGCGCCCAGGCTCGTTTCATCAACGCGCTCGTTAATGCCTCGAGATAAAACGATCCTGCCAACGGATCAATCACGTGACAAATGTCCGTTTCCTCTTGGAGCAACAACTGCGAGTTCCGCGCAATGCGCGTCGAAAAATCCGTCGGCAACGCGATCGCTTCATCGAGCGAATTCGTGTGCAACGACTGCGTGTGCCCCAGCGCCGCAGCCATGCCTTCGATGCACGTGCGCGTTACATTGTTGAACGGATCTTGTTCGGTCAAAGTCCAACCGGAGGTCTGCGAGTGTGTGCGCAACGCCATCGATTTCGGATTCTTCGGATTAAATTGGCCGATCAACTTCGCCCAAAGCGCCCGCGCCGCGCGCATCTTGGCGACTTCCATGAAAAAGTTTTTGCCTTGCGCCCAGAAGAATGACAGACGAGGTGCGAAGGCGTCGATATCGATTCCCGCCTTGATGCCCGTGCGCACATATTCCAAACCGTCTGCGAGCGTGTAAGCCATTTCCAAATCCGCCGGCGCACCCGACTCTTGCATGTGATAACACGAAATGGAAATCGAGATAAACTTGGGCATGTGCTGCGAGGTGAACTTGAAAATGTCCGCGATGATCCGCATCGACGGCGCCGGTGGATATATATAGGTGTTACGCACCATATATTCCTTGAGGATGTCGTTTTGGATCGTGCCCGAAAGTTTGTCCGGGGTGACGCCCTGCTCTTCCGCCGCCACGATATAGAAAGCCATGATCGGCAAAACCGCGCCGTTCATCGTCATTGAAACAGAGATGCGGTCCAACGGAATGCTGTCAAACAACAGCTTCATGTCGGCAATCGAATCGACGGCCACGCCGGCTTTGCCTACGTCGGCAAAAGCGCGAGGATGATCGGAGTCGTAGCCACGATGAGTCGGGAGATCGAACGCGACCGATAATCCTTGTTGTCCCGCGGCAATGTTCTTTCGATAAAAAGCGTTACTCTCTTCCGCTGTCGAAAACCCGGCGTATTGTCGCACAGTCCACGGCCTAGACCGATACATCGAGCCATACGGTCCGCGCACATACGGCGCAAATCCTGGCATGCTATCCAGGTGCTCACACCCTTGGTAATCGTCCGAAGTATAGAGCGGCTTCAAATCAATTTGCTCTAATGTCTTGAACAACCATTGGTCGAGCGACTTGCCAGTTTCTTCTTCAAACTTGACCTGCCAATCACCCCACGAGGCGTGCACCGGCGGCACTTCGAACGCGACTTCTGCGAAATTGGGAAAGGGTTTCATCGCTCCACTCCCGCTTCTTTATGACATTTCTTGAGCACTGCGACCGCATCGCAGCGGATGTGAATAAAATCGTTCACGCCGGAACGCTTGTGCGCTTCGATCTGGTCTTGCGGAAATCCTGCGAGAATAACAAACACGTCCGGCCGCTTGGCCCGCAACTCCTTCACCAGGTCCGGAACAACGGTCGGATACTTATCATCGATCGAATAAATTACCGCGATGCGCGCCGCTGTTTCCGCGAACGCATTCGCTGC
>JAQGOW010000388.1 GCA_028293405.1 Verrucomicrobiales bacterium | reverse complement strand
CTCCGGGGCCGCTCCAGTTTACCGTGCCGTAGTTATTCAGCAAAGCACCCGCGCCGAAGGTTTTCACGGCGTTACCGGTGATATTTACCGTCACGTTTGAACCGGCATCGAGTTGTCCGCCGATGGTGGCGCTAGTCCAATTCACATCAAATTTCTGCGCAAGCGTGCCGATGCCATCGAACGTTCCGCTGATGAGATCGAGCGTTGTCGGTGTGTTCTGCATGCCATAAATCGTTCCATTGCGAGTGACTGTTTCGCCGTCAATCTGGAAGCGTCCGCTTCCGCTTAGAACGGTCCCGTTATTCAATGTGTGCGTTCCCAAACCAAAACGGAGCGCCGTTCCTGTGTTCGCCGAAAATTCGCCGCTGCTGTTGCCGCCACTATTGAAGGTCATGGCACCAGTATTACAGGTGACAAGGCCGTCGTTATTGAACTGCCAATTAATCTGGTTGGTTCCGCTGCCGGATCCTTTGACAACTGTTGCGCCGCTGCGATTGTTAAAATAGGACTTGTTGTAGTCCCGGTTAATCGAGGCATCGGTGTTGATGTAAAAATATGCGCCGCTCAGGTTTTCGAAGGTCCCTTGCGTCCCAACGTAATAGCCGTAGTTATAAATATTGCCCGAATCGAGCCAGTAGACCCGCCCGCGATTGCGCAAGATCGCGCCGTCATTAAATGTTTTCTGCGTGCTGCCGTTGAGCACGAGTTGGCTGTTCGGTGTGATTTCGAGAACGCCATCCAGGGTCCCGCCGACCCATTCCAATGCTGCAGAGCCGGAGGTCGTTACCGTGCTGTTCGTATTACAGTGCAACGTACTGTTACGGATGCTGACATTGTTGCTGGCGATCGTGGTCGCGGCCTGAACGTTGACCGTCACCCCTTCGCAAATGATTAATCCGTTTTCAACGCTGCCGCCCTGAAGGTTTAAGGTGATGCCACCGTCAAACTTGAAGGCGCCGGTATTTACGCGAACTTCGCCGCCGTTATTGAACGTAAAGTCACCGATATCGTTCGTGCCAAAACTGTTCGCCTTAACAAACAATGCGCCGGGCAAGTTGTTAAACTGCGCCGCGTTGTAGGCGTGATCAAACACCCGGCCATCGCCATAAATGTTGAAGGTTGCGTTCGACTGGTTATTTATCGTCGCGACGTCCTCAGCGTAATAAGCGTAGTTGTAGATCGGGCCGTTGGTCCAATTAATCGTGCCGGAGTTGTTCAAAATCGTGCCCCCCCCGCCGAGCGTCCTCCCGCTGCCGAACATATTAACCGTCGAACCCGCAAGGAAACTGTAAGTGCCGTTAATTTGGCCGCCGCTCCAGTTGAACACATTACCGTTACCGACGGTGATTGCGCCGCCCGTCAAAAATCCCGACGAGACGTTCAGTTTTTTCGCAAGCAAACCGTTGACCTGAAGCGTTCCGCCGCCGATATCGACGCGATAAATATTGTTGATGCTGCCCATCATCGTTGCATCGCAAGTGCCGCCATTGATGACGACCATTGAGTCCGCAGTTGGTGTGGTGCCCTGATTCCAGTTCGCTGGATTATCCCAGTGATGGTTTTCGTTGCCATCGATGTTGTCGGTGTAGCTGCCTTCCGTCCAAACGAAGATCGGATGAAATTCGACTGTGAAGTTCACACTGACGCCTTGTGTGGTTGGTGGGGTCTCGCGGTTTTGTGCATAGACCTGCACTTGATAGGTGCCGTTCGGCAAACTGCTGCCACTAGGTAGACCGCTCAAATTATAAGCCCCGCCGCCAGTGGGAAACGTGGGATGCAGCGCCGTCGCTGTGGAACTCCAACCGCTGCCTGTCCAATAAAGATAATTCCCGGACACAAACTGCATCAGGTAAATGTCAATATTTCCAATTCCGGTTTCAGCGTCATTGGCGGTTCCGCCAATGCCTGGCAGGAAGTTATTCGTGATGATCTGGTTTGGAGCAATCGTATCAATCGTCACATTCGGCGGAGTCGTATCGTTCGCCGACCGGATTACAACGATTTGCGCCGTTGCCTCCTGTCTTTCTGCATCGAACGACTCGGCATCCAGGAAATAATGGCCAGACCGCATCTGAGTGCGCGTCGGCAATGTATTGGTGCCGCGATTCCACGTGTTCCCGCTAGCACCCGCGACCAACCATACCGAATCCTGATTCGTGTAAACAAAACTGCTGCCGTTCCAATAGCGATTCGTCCCCACGACGTTGTACTCCGTGATTCGGAAATAAACCGTCGAGGGTTTGTTCATCGTCCCGCCTAGTTGTGACAAATCGAGAACGGTAGCGTTATTGGTTAAAGGCGCGAACGACACCGTTGGCGCAGTGGCGTCGATCACAAAATTGCGAGTCGTCCAATCTGAACCGGATGTGGCTGTATTCACCGCCTGTGCCTGTAGTTCATAACGGCCATCGGGCAGGGTTGGGAGCGTAAATGTCCAACTCGCCACGCCGCTCGCCTGCGACACGCCATTTGTCGCATCCCAATTCGCGACCCATGTGCCGCTGTTGAAATTGTACGCCGCGCCATCACTCAAACGAAATAGCCGAACGCGAACGTAGCCTTGGTTAATAGTTGATGTTCCAGAGACGCTTGGCGTGCTCGTGAAGACTTGAAGTTCCTTTGGACTCGAAACGGAAACTGTCAGGTAGTAGGGAGGCAAACCGAAATCCTCAGCCGCTCCAGTTGTCGTGCTCGATTGCGGGCAAGACGCATTGTAACCGAGTCCGCGACGTGCGAACGCCTGCCATAGAATGTCATGATTTGCCGCATTGTTCAGAACGAGATCAGCCTGCAAAATTGCATCGCGCGAATCGACGAACGTCGGATTTTCTGGCGACAACTTCATGCCATTAACGACCAGTAGCAGCATCAACTGATTGCCGCTGTTTCCATAACGTCCCATCATTAATGCGCGACAATCCCACAACATCGAACACCAAACTTCGCCGACTTCGTGCGGCTCACTCGGAGTATCTTTGTAAACACTTCCAAACATCGGATTTTTCGGAACGCCGGCATGAGCACTGGCTTGCGCAGGGTCGATGTCTTTAAACGTCAGCGGGTTCTTGGACATATTTGCGCAGTAAGGATAGCGGCGTATGCCGAAGTAGTAGGTCTGGTAATTTGCGAAGTTGTTAAGGTTGTAGGCGAGATACGAACCAATTGGATAGATGCCGTTGATATCGTCACCTGTTTTGCTCAGAAGCGAGAGAGCAACAAAATCGCTCCAACCTTCGCCCATGCCTTGCGTTTGAAAGCCACTGATACCGATTCCACCACCGACCAGGCGACTGCTTAAGCCGTGTGTGTATTCGTGGCAGATGATTTGGCTGTCCAAATCTCCATCACGTTTTGGAACCGAACTGCCATCATTCCAAAGGTACATCTGCATGCGTGGTGCATTTCCATCGATCGGTGTAAAAAAGTTCGCGTTATTATACTGAGGATTTCCCGGCGATGGATTGCCTTGGTAATTGCCGCCGTCTGAGATACTCGCATCCTGCGCATCGGCTTGCACGGCATCGCCACTATCGCCACCGCGACCAAAAGTATTATTCTGAAAATTGCCGGATGCCTCATCGAAACCGAGATCGTACAATTTATCGTGCATCCAATTGTTCCAATAGAACAGGTTCACGACAGCAGCGCTGGTGTAGTTACTTGGCGCAAGAGAAAGATCCAAGGGAAAGTTGAACACGCGCGAAGGAGAGCCCACAGCTTGCGATCCGGGATCATCCACG
>JAQGOW010000376.1 GCA_028293405.1 Verrucomicrobiales bacterium | reverse complement strand
TGTCATTACTTATCTTACGCGGGCCAGACGAGCGGCACGATCAATAGTTACCAGGAAACGCTGGTTGGAGAGATGGCGAGGTATTCGCAACGGGTGGCAATCAATAGCCGGCCAGTGCGGTTTGTTTATTTTGGTGGCGGCACGCCGTCTTTGCTAACGCCGGAGCAGGTGCGGTTTTTGTTCAGCGGATTGCAAAGTTGCCAACCGTGGACCGATGTTGAGGAAGTGACGTTTGAGTGCGCGCCGCGTTCGGTGCGTCCAGAACTGTTGAAGACGTTGAAGCAGTCGGGAGTGACGCGATTGAGCATGGGCGTGCAGAGTTTCAGTGATGGATTGCTGAAGTTGAACGGGCGCATTCACGAGACGAACGACGTTTTTCGCGCGTATGACTTGATTCGCAAGGCAAAATTCAAATGGGTGAACATCGATCTGATGGTTGGATTGATGGGTGAAATGCCGGCGCAATGGTGTGAAGCGGTTCATCAAGCAATCCAATTACAGCCGGACAGCGTGACGGTTTATCAAACGGAGATTCCACACAACACGAAGATTTATCGGGACATGGAGGCCGGCGCAGCAGCGGCGCCGTTGACAACGTGGAACGTGAAGCGCACGCGTTTGTATTATGCGTTCCGGGAATTGGAACGCGCCGGCTACACGATCGTGAACGGTTATATGGCGGTGAAGAATCCGAAGAAGCATCAGTTCGTGTATGCAGACCATGTCTGGCACGGCGGCGATATGATCGGATTGGGCGTGGCGTCGTTTGGTTATATCAACGGGTTCCACTACCAGAACAAGGTGACGCTGGAAGATTATGTGCTGACTCTCGGACGGCAGCAGTTGCCCATCAAGCGCTCGTATTTTTTGTCGGACGTGGACCGGATCGTGCGCGAGTTCGTGTTGCAATTGAAATTCGGTGTGCTCAGCACGCGTTACTTTGACGAAAAGTTTAATGCGGACGTGCTGGAGATGTTTTCGGAGCCGCTGGCGAAGCTGAAGAAGCGAGGGTTTTTGGTGATCACAGAAAACGAGTTGGGGCCCGTAGTGCAACTGACGCGCGCCGGGTTGTTGTGCGTGGATCGTTGGTTGCCGGAGTTTTACCAGGCTGAGTTTAAGGACGTGCGTTACGCTTAACGCACGGACTTCGGCCAGAGCGCGGACAATGGTATCCGCGCTTTTTATTTTTGCACCCCTTGCCTTTTGAAGCTTTTTCGCTACGTTAACCCGACATAGTCAAATAAAACGACAAAACTTAAACCAATATTTTTATGGCCTACGAATTACCTGCTTTACCGTATCCGAAGAACGCACTGGAACCGCACATCGACGCGCAAACGATGGAAATTCATCACGATAAGCATCACGCCGCTTACGTGACGAATGTGAATAAGGCTATTGCCGGCAAAACCGATTTGGAAAGCAAGTCGCCGGAAGATTTGATTCGCAATCTGGACGCGGTGCCGCAAGAAATTCGCGGCGCGGTTCGTAATAACGGCGGCGGAAACGTGAATCATACGCTGTTTTGGAAAATCCTCGGCCACACTCACGGCGCTCCGTCTGGAAAATTGGCTGAAGATATCAATGCCACTTTCGGCAGTTTTGATGCGTTCAAGGAAAAGATTGAAGCCGCTGGCGCGACCCGTTTCGGCAGCGGTTGGGCTTGGCTCGTGGTGAACAATGGCAAGCTGGAGGTCTGTTCAACAGCCAACCAGGACAACCCGATCATGGGCAAAGCGGTGGCTGGTTGCGAAGGGACGCCGATTTTGGGCATCGATGTTTGGGAACACGCCTACTATTTGAAATATCAAAACCGTCGCCCCGAATATCTGAAGGCGATTTGGAATGTGATCAATTGGGGTGAAGTCGCGAAGAATTACGACGCTGCTAAGAAGTAATTCAGACAGACAAGTTTGCGCGCGCGTGGTTTAATGCGAAAGCATGAGGCTGCGCGCGCGTCATTTTAACTTCGAATTTCCACGGTCGACGCTGCTGATGGGTATCGTTAACGTGACGCCGGATTCCTTTTCGGATGGCGGGCAGTTTCTCGATTCTCACGGAGCGATCGAACACGCACTGAAGCTGGTCGAGGAAGGTGCGGATATTATTGATGTCGGCGGTGAATCCACTCGACCACGCGCTACGCCTGTTTCACAAGAGGAGGAAATGCGTCGCGTGCTGCCGGTGATTGAGGGGCTTTCCAAACGGGTTAACGTTCCCATCTCAATTGATACGATGAAACCGGCGGTGGCGCGCGCGGCGGTTCAAGCGGGTGCCAGTATCATCAATGACATTGCGGCGAATCGGACAGATGGCGAGATGTGGCGGTTGGTGGCGGAAACGGGAGCGGGATATGTGTTGATGCATATGCAAGGGACGCCGTCGACGATGCAGGAGAATCCAACTTACGACGATGTCGGTGCGGACGTTGAAAGTTTTTTTACGGAACGTTTGAATCTTTTGACTGCGTCCGGTGTCAATGCTGAGCAGGTGATTTTGGATATTGGGATTGGCTTTGGCAAACGCATCGCCGATAATTTGAAATTATTGGCGCAGGTGCGGCGATTTGCGAAGTTCGGCCGGCCGATGCTGATCGGGGCTTCGCGAAAATCTTTTGTGGAAAAGGTCAGCGGCGACGGTTCGAAATTAACCGGATCCCTCGCGTGCGCTTGCTGGGCGGTCGCCAATGGCGTGCAGATTATTCGTGCTCATGATGTCGCGGAAACGCGGCAGGCATTGCGAATGCTAGACGCGTTGCTGGAACGAAATGTGGATCATTCATCAAATCTTAAGTGAAGGCTGGAAGCCCGCGCTGGAAATTCTCATTCTCGCGGTCGGGATTTATTATGCTTTCAACTTCGTGCGCGGGACGCGCGGGGCACCGGTGGTCTATGGATTTCTTGTTCTTCTGCTGAGCCTCACGGTCGTTGCTTATTTTCTCAAACTCGAGGTGCTCGGGTGGTTATTGCGGTGGTTTGTTGGTTTTGCTGCGGTCGCGATTTTGATTATTTTCCAACCGGAAATTCGGCGCATGTTGGCGGAACTGGGAACGCACCCGGTGTTTAATCCGAACCAGGAAAAGCGCGAGATCATCGAGGTGATTTGCGAAACGGTGGAGCGTCTTGCCGATGTGCGCATCGGTGCGCTGATCGCGATTGAACAGGCGATTCCGTTGAGCGAGTCGACGGAGTCGGGCGTTGCGGTCGATTGCCAGGCGACACCTGAAATGTTGGAGACGATTTTTTTCCCGAACAATGCGATTCACGACGGCGGTGTGATTATTCGGGCGGATCGCATCGTTTCAGCAGCGCGTATTTTTCCACTGACGCAACGGTCAGATTTGCATCCGTCACTCGGCACGCGTCATCGGGCGGCGATCGGACTGACGGAAGAGACGGACGGTATTGTCGTTGTTGTTTCGGAGGAGACTGGATCGATTTCGCACTGTTATAAAGGTCAGCTGGTGCGCGGCGTAACGATCGAAGCGTTGCGCGCGTTCCTGACTTCGATATTGGTGAAACGCAGCAAGTCGCACAGTGTGACTGCGTGGATGCGCAACTGGACGGAACAACGACCGCACGCGCCACAGGTTCAACCCGTTGTGAAATTGGAGCCGAAATAGTATGGCCGCACGATTGCTCCATAATTTTTGGTTGAAGGTGTTTTCGCTCGGGCTCGCGACGATGATTTGGGTCGCGGTGCATATCGGCGTCACGCGCGATTTCTCGCTAACGAATCCCAATCTAACCCACCCTTCCCGCCAGTTCGTGACGCTGCCGGTTTCGATTGTGACGCAACCCGGCGATGGGCGCGTGTTCAAAATTACGCCGACGCAAATTACTGCGACGATTGATGGCGAGGAACCGATTTTACGCCGGATGAGCGCGAAGGAAATTAAGGTTTACGTCGACTTGACCGACCTCCATGCCAAAGGCGTGACGAACGGTGAATTGCGCGCGGATGCTCCGAAGGACGTTACAATTATTGGGCTCACGCCGGCGGCGGTTTCGATTGAGCAGATTTCGCCGTAGCGGTTAGAGCAGAATTTCAGTACCGACACCTTCGTCCGTGAAAATTTCAAGCAAGATGGAATGGCTGACGCGTCCGTCGACAAATGACACTTTGCGGACGCCGGCTTTCAAGGCTGCGATGGCGCTGTCGACTTTTGGGATCATGCCTTTGTCGATGACGCCGGATTGTTTTAGGCCGTCGACCGCGCTGGCGTGTAGTTGAGAAATTAGTGTATTCGGGTCCTTCGGATTGCTTAGCAAACCCGGGACGTCGCTCATGAAAACGAGGCGTCGCGCTTTAAGCGCGATTGCGACCTGGGCGGCGGCGACATCGGCATTGCAATTGTAGATTTTTCCATCAACGCCGCGGGCTGTGGGACTGATGACCGGAATAAAATTCTCCTGCATCGATTTCAAAATCGGTTGGATGAAAACGGCAGAGACTTCGCCGACGTAACCGATGTCAATTTTCTCGCCTGCGGGCGAATCGAGCCAAAGTTTACTGCACGAAAAAACCTGTGTGCCTGAAAAGCCCTTCGCGTTGCCAGTGAGGCGATTGATGGTTTGCACGACCTCTGGATTGATTTCCTGAGACAGGACTTTCTCGACGACGTTTACGGTCGGTTCGTCGGTTACGCGCATGCCTTGGATAAAGTTGGCTTTGAGGCCGGACTTTTCCATCGCGCGAGTGATGGCTTTGCCGCCGCCGTGGACGAGCACCGGTTTGATTCCGGCAGCCGCGAGAAAAATTGCGTCGCGCGCGACGCCTTCACGAATGGTTGGATCCGGCGAGTCCATGAAACTGCCGCCGTATTTGATGACGAAGGTTTCGCCACGGAAGCGCTGGAGATATGGGAGAGCTTCGAGGAGGACGTCGGCTTTGGAGATTAGTTTTTGCACTGAATTAGCCTCCG
>JAQGOW010000333.1 GCA_028293405.1 Verrucomicrobiales bacterium | reverse complement strand
GTCTGGTGTGAGAGCCGTCTCCAATTGTGTATTGACCGGAAATACCTGCGATCAAAATGCTGGCACTGGACTACAACTGACCGGAACTGGCAACCGAGTGGATGGCAATAGCTGCACCGGCAATCTTTACGGTTTTGCACTCACTACTTATCCCAACCTTTTCATTCGCAACACCGCCCACGGCAATAGCACATTAAATTATAACCTTGGGAGCACTGCTGCCGGACCGATCGTCGATATGTCCGCCGGAGGCACAATCTCCTCTACGTCCCCGTGGGCGAATTTCGTATACTAACGCTGATTCAGAGTCGCACAGCCGCGATCATTTTCCACTGCCCGTCGTTTTCGGTGCGTGCGGTGGGAAGGGTGAAACTGTCAGACGCGGGTTTTTTTGGACGAAGTATTCTAAGGTCCATTCTTCGGAAAAGAGCAGGGTGGTGCGACCTTGGGTGTCAGTCGCCCAGCGGCAGCCCGTGGGAACAATCGCCTTCTCCAATTCTTCCGGAGAGTCCGCCGTGATCCAGCGGATCGCTTTCCATGAACCCATTTCCAATCGCGAATCCGCCCCGTATTCGGTTTTCAAGCGGAACTGCACCACGTCAAATTGCAACGGGCCGACGGCCGCGAGCAGGGGAACGCGTTGCGCGGAATCTTTTAGGAAAAACGATTGCACGACGCCTTCCTGCAATAACTGCTCCAGACCTTCGCGAAATCTTTTGAACTGCGAGGTGCTGGGGCTGTTCAGCCAGGCAAAGCATTCCGGGGTGAACTGCGGGATTTCGTCGTAAGCAAGCGACGGTTCGATCGCGAGTGTATCGCCGATGCGAAATTCCGAATGTCCAACCAACCCAATCACGTCTCCGGCATACGCTTCATCGACGGTGTCGCGGTCGCGTCCGAACAATTTGTGGGAGCTGGACAACCGCACTTTTTTCCCCGTTCGCGTATGCGTCACTGTCATATCGCGTTCGAAGCGGCCCGAGCAAATTCGAATAAACGCGAGACGGTCCCGATGCCTCGGATCCATGTTTGCCTGGATTTTGAAAACAAAGCCGGAGAAAGGATCGTTCGCCGGATCAATTACTCTCTCCTTGATGGAACGTGGTTGCGGTGCTGGAGCGAGGTTTAAGAATCCGTCCAGCAACAATTGCACGCCAAAATTATTCACCGCGCTGCCAAAGAACACCGGCGTCAACTCGCCCGACAAAACCTTGGCGCGATCAAACCCGGCTCCTGCACCCTCGAGCATTCCCAACTCGTCCACCACGTGCTGATACACGTCCGGCGCCATCTTGTCGCGCACCGCAGCGTCCGACAAATCATGCACGCTCACTGGCGCTCGATACGCACCAGCGACCACGCGTTCGAAGAAATGGACCTGCTTGGTTTGCCGATCAAACACGCCGCGAAATTCTTGTCCATCGCCGAGAGGCCAGTTGATGGGATACGCATGAATACCCAGCACGCTCTCCAACTCATCGAGCAGCGCCAAGCGATCTTTCGCTGGACGATCCAGCTTGTTCATGAAGGTGAAAATCGGGATACCGCGCTGACGACAAACCTCAAACAACTTGCGCGTTTGTGTTTGGATACCTTTACCAGCGTCGATCACCATGACCGCGGCATCCACTGCAGTGAGAACGCGATACGTGTCTTCGGAAAAATCTTTGTGACCAGGTGTGTCGAGCAAGTTGACGACGTAATCCTGATAGTTGAACTGCAAGACGGTCGAGCTCACGGAAATGCCGCGCTGCCGTTCCAACTCCATCCAATCCGAAGTCGTCGCCTGTTGATTCCTGCGCGCCGTGACCGATCCAGCCAAATGCACGGCGCCGCCGTAGAGAAGAAACTTCTCCGTCAGCGTCGTCTTGCCGGCGTCGGGGTGCGAAATAATCGCAAACGTGCGACGCCTCAAAATTTCATTTTCAATCTTATCCATTTATTCAAATCGCAAAAGCGACTCGCCAATATCTAGGAAAGAACGTGAGTTAACCATCGCAAAAACACACGTTTGGGTTGAATCGCCCGACGCGAGGCTAATTTGATTTTGCGATTTACATCGCACTCACTAGTTATTGTGCGAAATTTAGACGTTGTTCAAACTCAACTCACGCGCGTCGTAGCAACCGATTTCTGCGGTTACACCATCGCCATGTGTCGAGCCGTGTCGCCGACATTTTCCACAACGCTTCCGAGTATCAGGTCAGTAGGGGCAAGGTCAATTGCTGTTAAAGATCGCAATAAATATGGAGCACAAAGCTTTTCTCGACAATGACCCCGATGCCGCGGAGATCGTTACGGAAGTCCGGCGCGAAGAGGCGTTGCTGAAAGCCGGTGCCTTGCAGAAGGCGATTTTCAACAGTGCAAATTTTTCCAGCATTGCAACGGACGCAAAGGGCGTCATTCAGATTTTCAACGTGGGTGCCGAGCGGATGCTGGGTTACACGGCGGCGGAAGTGATGAACAAGATCACGCCAGCGGACATCTCCGATCCGCAGGAAGTCATTGCGCGCGCCAAGGCTTTGAGCGTGGAGCTTTCCACGCCGATCACCCCGGGGTTCGAAGCGTTGGTGTTCAAGGCTGCGCGCGGGATCGAGGACATTTACGAGTTGACCTACATTCGTAAGGACGGCAGCCGCTTCCCGGCTGTCGTATCGGTCACCGCGCTGCGTGACGCGCAAAATGAAATCATCGGTTATCTGCTGATCGGCACGGACAACACTGCGCGCAAGCAGGCGGAAGCAGCACTGCTTAAGGCGGGCGCGCTGCAGAGCGCAATCTTCAACAGCGCGAATTTTTCGAGTATCGCGACGGACGCAAAGGGCGTCATTCAGATTTTCAACGTGGGCGCGGAGCGGATGCTGGGTTACACGGCGGCGGACGTGATGAACAAGATTACGCCAGCGGACATCTCCGATCCGCAGGAAGTGATCGCGCGCGCCAAGGCGTTGAGCGTGGAGCTTGGCACGCAGATTACGCCGGGGTTCGAGGCGCTGGTATTCAAGGCCTCGCGCGGGATCGAGGACATTTACGAGCTGACCTACATCCGTAAGGATAAAAGTCGTTTCCCGGCGGTCGTGTCTGTGACGGCGCTGCGTGACGTCCAAAACGCCATCATCGGTTATCTGCTGATCGGTACGGACAACACCGCGCGCAAGCAGGCGGAAGAAGCGCTGCTCAAGGCGGGTGCGTTGCAGAATGCGATTTTCAACAGCGCCAACTTTTCAAGCATCGCGACAGATGCGAAAGGGGTCATCCAAATTTTCAACGTTGGCGCGGAGCGAATGTTGGGCTACTCGGCGGCCGACGTGATGAACAAGATTACGCCAGCCGATATTTCCGATCCGCAGGAAGTGATCGCGCGCGCCAAGGCGTTGAGCGTCGAACTTTCCACGCCGATTGCGCCGGGGTTCGAGGCGTTGGTGTTCAAAGCTTCGCGCGGGATCGAGGACATTTACGAGCTGACCTACTTCCGAAAAGACGGCAGCCGATTCCCGGCAGTAGTGTCTGTGACGGCGCTGCGCGATGCACAGGACGCCATCATTGGTTATCTGCTGATCGGCACCGACAACACCGCGCGCCAGCTCGTCGAAGAAGAACGAAAGAAACTCGATCAACGTCTGCGCGACCAGCAGTTCTACACGCGCTCCCTCATTGAGTCTAATATTGACGCGATCATGGCCACTGATCCGTCCGGCATCATTACGGACGTCAACAAGCAGATGGAGGCGCTCACCGGTTGCACGCGTGACGAGCTGATCGGCGCGCCGTTCAAAAATTACTTCACCGACCCAGAGCGGGCCGAAGCAAGCATCAAGCGGGTGCTAAACGAAAAGAAAGTAACCGACTACGAACTCACCGCGTGCGCCCGGGACGGCAAGAAGACCGAGGTGTCTTACAACGTGACCACCTTTTATGATCGCGACCGGCGGTTACAGGGCGTGTTCGCCACGGCGCGCGATGTGACCGAGCGCAAGCGCTTCGAGCAATCGCTTCAGGAAGCCAACCGGATGAAGAGCGAGTTTCTCGCCAATATGTCGCACGAACTGCGCACCCCGCTCAACGGTATCATCGGCTTTACCGAGTTTCTCTTCGATGAGAAGCCCGGCCCGCTGAAACCCAAGCAGAAAGAATATCTGGGCGACGTGCTCAGCAGCGCGCGCCACCTGCTTCAACTCATCAACGACGTGCTTGACCTCGCGAAGGTTGAGGCCGGGAAGATGGAATTGCACCCGGAGACTTTCCCCGTGCATCAGGCCGTCGAGGAAGTTGCCGCTGTCATCAAGGGCATCGCCAACAAAAAGCACATCTCCGTTGGCATCGAAATCGGAGCGGGCCTCGACGCCGTCAGACTTGATGAGCATAAATTTAAGCAGGTCCTCTACAATCTGCTTTCCAATGCGGTCAAATTTTCAGACGAAGGCGGGCAGGTGAGCATCAAAGCTCGCCACAT
>JAQGOW010000316.1 GCA_028293405.1 Verrucomicrobiales bacterium | reverse complement strand
ACGGCAGTACGAAAAGGAAGACGTCCATCGCCGGCGACGACGACTTCGAGCATGTTGCTGGTACCTTGTTTGCCCGCGAGGCGAGTGCCCCAATACAACACGAGTCCGGACAAGAGCGCGCCAACGGTGGGAATGGCAATGACCCAGGCCCATTGGTGGGCGCGAACAAGGCTGATGGCGACTTCGACGATGTTATGCCCGCGCTCGCCCGTGAGCGCAAACTGAATGCCCGCGATTGCCTCGTAGAAAAGAATGTTGATGAAGCCGCCACAAACCCCCACGCATCCGGCGATGACGAGGTGAATGGTTTCTTCACTAAAGCGCAGCAGCTCACGAATTTTGAGCAGCTTGCGCCAGTGCTCACGAATGTAGGCGCGCGTCGCCTGATAAAACGTATCAACGGTTTTCGGCAACGGACGCACGCTTCAACTTACCCCCGAGTCAAGTGGACGACCACCTGAAATCGTTTATTGGCCCGAAGCGAGTTGCAAAGCGACTTGTTTGTCGATTTCAGCAGCCATCTGGATGTCGGAACCGAGACCGGTACGAGCCTGGACGGAGACCTGGGTGATGTTGCCGTTGTCGACGTTTTCGAGGTGCACGTAAACGGAGCGCTGGTTGACCTTGGCTTCGTAGTAGTTGTTGATGGTGTCGTGCGAAATCAATTTACCCATGCGCGCGAGAACTGTTTCAGTGGCCTGGGAGACTTGAGCGAGCGTGCGTTGGTAACGGCTGATTTTCGTGTCAGTCAGCAAAGGCACGCCGGTGGTCATGCGGCCAGTGGCGGTTTCGACGCATCCCGTGAAAAGCACTGCCGCGCAGGAGACAACTAAAGCCAACAAAATCTTATATTTCATGGCGGCCAATATGAGACGTTCAGGACGTGCGTCAAGTCGGAAACAGACGCACGCCCTGTCAAATAGGTTATGGGTTGAGTTGCAGCAATATTTCCAAGAACTGCACGGCATTGCTGGCAGTGCTCGCGTTGGAACGGATTACAAGTTGATCAGTGCCGTCGCCGAGGTCGGTGGTCGAGTCGAGCGTCCAGCCGAGTGAATTGCTGAACGAGACGTTGGCTGACACTTTCGGCATCAAAGTCACACCGGTAATGTTCTTGCTGCGAACGAATTTAATTGCGGGATAACTTTGCGCGCCGATTTGTACGACTGCATTCACTGGACGAAGCGCCGATGCAGCGTTGGTTGGATTCGTGCCGGAGTAATATTCGAAAATGTTCGGGACGCCGTCGTTGTCCGGGTCGGCTGCAGGATCGTTGTTGCCGGCGGTCAGGCCACTGTTGAAGGACCAAACGGAGTAAGTGTTCGTGCTCGCCGGATCGCCGTTCAGAATGGCGAGGTTATTCTCGGCTACACCTTCCCAAGTTGCGAATGTTCCACCGATTGCGACGCGTCCATCGGCGAACGTCACAATGCGGTTGATGGAGTTAGCGAAGCTTGAATCTCCATACCCCTGTTGGAAAACGAACGAAGTATCGACTGTGCCATCGGCGTTGAAACGCGCGAGGCCGTTGCGGAACGGTCCAAACGTGAGGAACGTTCCGCCAGCGAGAATCTTACCGTTCTCCTGTATGCAAATGGCCTTGATGGAGGACTGATTCAACGCGGTTGTGTTCGTCGCGTCCGCGAAGAAGGTGAAGTCAACCGCACCGTTTTGAATGAGGCGAGCGAGAATTGGACGAGTTTTTCCGTTGAGTGTCAGGAACGTTCCGCCTACGAGCACGCCGCCATCGGGCATCACTGCGAGCGCCGTGACCGCTGCGCCAAGGATGTTCGTAAACGTCGCGTCGACAGTTCCATTGGTGTTAATGCGGTAAACCGACGCCGAAGCGCCGCCGTAGCTACCACTGCCGACGAAAACAATCCGGCCGTCCGGCAAGATGTCAACCAAAGTGCCTGAGCCGAAACTGGTGTAGGCAGAGGCAAATGTGGTGTCCACTGAACCGTCTGAATTCAGCCGCGCGATACCGCGCGTATTTGGTTGTCCACTCACGGCAGTGAAAGTACCGGCCAACAAGATTTTGCCATCGGGTTGAAGCGCGATGTCGTTCACCGCTGCGTCCGGGCCGAGGCCCAGCGTTGTGCTGAAGTTCGTGTCGAAGGTCAGGTTGGTGTTGAATCGCGCGATGTATTTGCGAACGTTGCCAGCCATGTTTTGGAACAAGCCAGCGACAACAATCTTGCCGTCACTCTGACGTATCGCGTCATTAATAATATTATCCGGCGCGGGTGAAAACGGGTCCACGATTCCGTTTGTTGTGAAAGCGGCTAAATACGAACGGAACACGGAGGTCGCGCCGTTGGTTTTTAGCTGTGTGAAACTCCCGCCGATGATCAGTCGGCCATCAAGCATCGGTTGTAATGCACCGATGGCATCGCTCGAACCGGCTGCACCTGCGTCACGGAAAAATCCGGGCGCGGCCACTGCGGGGCTGACTTGCACGACGACGACGGCGACGGCACTCGTCGTTGCGCCGAAGGAGTTGCTCGCGACGAGTTGATACGAACCACTGTCGCTCGCAGCGGCAGGATTAATCGAGTAGACTACTGAGCTTGG
>JAQGOW010000301.1 GCA_028293405.1 Verrucomicrobiales bacterium | reverse complement strand
GACCTGAGCTACAAGAACTTCGGCACACCGGCCAATGGTGCGATTCTGACCTACGGTCACAACTACACCGTCAAAGCCACTGCTTCCGGCAAGGGCGTGACCTTCGGTCAATGGGTCTTGAGCGATCCGAGTGCGATCGTCTCGACCAATGCAACATCGGCAACGATCAACACGTTGACGTTCCAGATGAAGACGAACCTGTCGGTCACCGCCAAGTTCAGCAACGCTCCATAAGCAACTAGAATCACACAAGGCGTCTCGCGAAAGCGGGACGCCTTTTTTGTTTTGATAACTGTGACGGCTTTGACCCGTAACACGTGACGGGGTCCAGAGGGGTGGTGGGGGTTGGACTTGTCTTAATCGTCGTCGTCCTCCTCCTCGATGCTTCTGCAGCTAACGACAGCTAACCGCACCTATACGGGTATAGGAGAAGAACGGGCTGGCATTACTGGATACAAACAAAAAGGCGTCCCGTTTTCGCGGGACGCCTTCGATAGTAGATTGTTAGCCGCCGACGTCAGTCAGTGGATTGGATCAACCCTTAATTGTTTTCGCCTTCCACAGTCTTCGCGGAGCGCGATTGGGTGGAGCGCTTGCGCAGATTCTCATCGAGAATTTTTTTGCGCAGGCGCAGGCTCTTTGGAGTCGCTTCAACGTATTCGTCGGGCCCGATATATTCGAGCGCGCGCTCCAGGGACATCTTGATCGGGGGGTCGAGACGAATGCCTTTACCGTCACCCGAGGAACGCATGTTCGTCAGGCGTTTCGCTTTGCAAGGGTTGACCGGAATATCATTTTCGCGGGCGTTTTCGCCGACAATCATGCCGGTGTAAATTTTGTCACCAGGTTCAACCATCAAACGGCCGCGTTCCTGCACCATGTTCAACGCATAAGCCATTGCTTCGCCGTCTTCCATGCTGATGAGCGAGCCGTTTTTGCGCGACTGAATTTCGCCCCGATCAGGGCCGTATTCGTGGAACAAATGCGACATGACTCCGAGCCCACGAGTTGCGTTGACCAAATCCGTTTCGAATCCGATGAGTCCGCGCATCGGGATCAAAGCTTCAATCGTGACATCGTCACCGTGGTGACTCATGTCCTTGATTTCTGCTTTGCGGTTGGAAAGGTTTTCCAAAACCGAGCCCATCGCGTCCTTGGGAATTTCCAAAAACAACTTTTCGATTGGTTCGAGCAATTTGCCGTCTTCGTCTTTTTTGTAAATAACTTCCGGACGTGACACGAGGACTTCGTGTCCTTCGCGGCGCATCTGTTCGACGAGAATGGCGATTTGCATTTCACCACGACCGGCGACGTTGAAAATATTCGGTACATCGCTCGGTGAAATACGGAGCGCCACGTTCGTGCGGATTTCCCTGGTCAACCGTTCCCAAATGTGACGCGCGGTGACGAGTTTGCCGTCCTGGCCGGCGAGCGGTCCGTCGTTAACAGCGAACTGCATCTGAATCGTCGGCGGATCGATCGGCACAAAGGGCAGGGGCTCGCGATCGACCGTGTCGGTGATCGTTTCGCCAATGAACACGTCTTCAAAGCCCGCGATACCGACGATGTCACCGGCATGCGCTTCTTGAATTTCGATACGCTTCAACCCCTCGAAGTGAAAGATCATGGTAACCTTGGCACTGCTCTTGCGGCCATCGCCGTGCAAGCACGCAGCTGGGTCACCAATCTTTACCTTGCCGGCATAAATTTTTCCGAACGCGATACGTCCGAGGTAATCCGAGTAATCGAGGTTCGCGACCAGCATCTTGAATTCAACACCCGCGTGCGCGCGTGGCGGCGGGATATGTTTGATGATCGCGTCGTAGAGCGGTTCCATCGTTGTTGTCGTGTCTTTGATGTCGATCTTCGCGTAACCGTCTTTCGCGCTCGTATAAACAACCGGGAAATCCAACTGCTCATCCGTGGCGTGCAAAGACACGAACAGTTCGAAAACTTCGTCCAAAACGCGGTGCGGATTGGAGTTTTCGCGGTCGATCTTATTAATGACGACGATTGGCTTGGCTCCGGCTTCCAAAGCCTTACGCAACACGAAGCGGGTTTGCGCCTGTGGACCGTCAGTGGCATCGACCACCAACAATACACCATCGATCATGTTCATGATACGTTCGACTTCGCCGCCGAAGTCGGCGTGTCCCGGGGTATCTACAATGTTGATGTTGTATTCCTTGTACTTAAAAGCGGCGTTTTTCGCGCGGATGGTGATGCCTTTTTCGCGTTCCAGGTCCATCGAGTCCATGATCCGTATTTCCGAGGAAATGGCCTGATTAGCGCGAAATGTTCCCGACTGTTTAAGCAAACAGTCCACCAGGGTCGTCTTGCCGTGGTCAACGTGTGCGATGATTGCGATGTTGCGAATATGTTCCATTAAAGAGCCGGTTAATGTGCCTTGTCCTCGGCAAACGTCAAGGCTCATAGAGCAGCCAACCTTCGTCAAAATCAGCCCAAAAGTCGGTTTTCTGGAGCTGCGAAATTAATCACGCACAAATAACTGAGCTTCAAGTGCGTGTTCTTCGGTACCAACCGGCAGACGTTTAACGGGATTCCAGCCGAGTTCACGTGCCCACAACCACGTTTTTTCCGGTATCGGACTGCACAACACAATACGGCCACCTTGCATCGTCCGAGTCGCGCTCGCGAGCAATTCGCGGAGCAACTTCTCGATGTTGCCGCCTTGAATCTTTCGGCCATAAGGCGGGTTCGTCAGTAGAACGTTCACGTTTGGCGTTTGCAATTTCAACGCGTCGCCAATATGAAACTCGATGCGCTCGACACCTTGCAAATTGGCGCGTGAAGCGGTCACGGCGGCGGCATCACGATCACTTCCGATCAATTGCTTATATGGACCGGCTTTGGCGCGCTCCGCTAGTTCAGTGCCCACTCCGCAAAAAGGATCCCAAACAATATCGTCAGCACTTGGCTCACTCAGCACCGCAAGCGCAGCGGCGAGCGGCGGGTGGGTCATCGCAGGCATAGTGGCTTGGAGATATTTGAAACGTGAATCGAGCCAAAAACGCGGCAGAATTTCGAGACCTGCAGAAGTCGGTCGAAGTTCCCACACCGCGCGTTCCGGCGAGTTCGGCAATTCGGGAGCCGCTTGTTGCGCCGCGCGAACGTAGTCGAAAAGTTCTCCGCGTGACGCTTGCGGAAGATGCAACCGCCAAGTGGCTGCGCCTTGTGTGAGCTTGCGGAGTAGAGCGCCGGCATCACCGGCAAGTGCAGCGCCAAAAGTTTCTGGTCCCGATCGCCCTGACTTCCACGGAACATAAAGAACAGCTTCGCTCCATAAACGGCACGCAAATAGACTGTTTAAACTGCCGTGAAGTCCCGCATCGATTTGGCCAGGCGCCGTTTGTCGCGCATCGCGCAAAGTCGCAGGCATAGTTTTCAAAAGCAATTCACCCAACCCACTGCGACATCGCAAACGCACAATCACGCCGCCATCCACGAGTTCATCGCCCGCAACGCGACCTTCACCGGCACTGGTGCGGAGTTGTCGAGACGCGATGGCGGAAAGCGCGCGAGCAACTTCGCGTTGCACCAGCGGCGCAGTGCTCGGACAAGATTTCAAACCAGGTTCGCTCTGGGCCGATCCCACGCGACCCAAGCTTGTTGCAAGCACGCGCAATTGATCATCGCGCTTTTCATTTTTCCACAAATTAAGCAACGCTGATTCAGCAGCAGCATCGACACCAAGATGACCCAGACAGGTGATCAAACTCCGACGCTCGCCGCCGTCATGCGTTTTGAGATGCTCGATTAGAAGACTTCGCAAAGTCGCTGAATCTTGCAAAGCACCAGCCTCCGCAATTTCACCAAGCGTCCTCAGCGCGCCGCGATACTGGCTGACATTTTGTGTAGCTTGTAGCGCTGCCACGAGGGAAGCCACCGCAACATTGCCGCGAGCAACGAGCCGTCGTCGCGCGCTGCCGGCAACCTTATCGTCGTCGGCTGCCAATTCCTGAATCAAAACACTGAGGTCGGGGACAGACATGTCAAACGAGCTTAACATGGATCGCGCGTCGAGCCAGCACGGAAGGTCACGGGTGTTGCTGACGATGCTGTTGCAGGTGCGCTAAGCGAAAACCTGATGTAAACTATAAGCTCCGTGCAGTCATTCCGATTTCATCCCGTCGTCGCGCGGTGGTTTGAGCAAAAATTCGGCTCGCCCACCGAACCGCAGTGCTGTGGCTGGCCGGCAATCCAAGCAGGTTCGAACGTCCTCATCGCCGCCCCAACGGGCTCCGGAAAAACTCTCGCCGCATTTTTCGCCTCACTCGACCAACTGTTCCGGGAAGGTTTGGAACACGAACTGCCGAACGAAACTCGTGTCGTTTACGTCTCGCCGCTGAAAGCGCTGAGCAACGACATCCACAAAAACTTGGAAGAACCACTCGCCGGTCTCCGCGCCGCTTTGCTCGAACGCGAAGGCCGCGACATCCCCGTTCGCGCCGAAGTCCGCACTGGCGATACCTCCGCAGCGAAGCGCCTCTCCATCGGAAAAAAACCGCCGCACATTTTGGTCACCACGCCGGAGTCTCTCTATCTAATGCTCACGTCCGAATCCGGGCGCAAAGTCCTGAGCACCGTCCGCACAGTGATCGTTGATGAAATCCACGCGCTCGTCGGAAACCGCCGCGGCTCGCACCTGTCGTTGAGTATGGAACGCCTTGCTGCGTTGGTGAAAAATCCACTGCAACGGATCGGTCTTTCGGCAACCCAAAAACCGATCGAGCAAGTCGCGCGCTTTCTCGTCGGCACTGGGAACCTTGATAAATCCGGCAACGCAAAGTGCACAATTGTCGATTCCGGTTACGCGCGAAAAATCGATCTGGCTATCGAACTCCCCGGTTCACCCCTAGAGGCAGTCATGTCCAACGAGGTCTGGACCGAAGTTTATCAGCGCATTGTCGAATTGATCGAATCGCATCGCACCACGCTTATTTTCGTCAACACCCGCCGCCTCGCCGAACGCGTCACGCATCAGTTGGCAGCGCGCTTAGGCCAGGACAAAGTCAGATCGCATCACGGAAGCCTCTCAGCGAAGATGCGTTTCGATGCCGAAAACCGCCTGAAACGCGGCGAGCTGAAAGCACTCGTTGCAACCGCCTCGCTCGAACTCGGCATCGACATCGGCAGCGTCGATCTCGTCTGCCAAATCGGACCAACTCGTTCCATCGCCACTCTCCTCCAACGAGCCGGCCGCGCCGAGCATCGACGTGGTGGAATGCCCAAAGCGCGCGTGTTCCCGCTCAGTCGCGATGAACTCGTCGAGACCGTTGCTACCATTCACAGCATCCGCAAAGGCGAACTCGACTCGTTGGTCATGCCTGAAAAGCCGCTCGACGTTCTTGCCCAACAAATGGTCGCGGCGGTCGCGTGCGAAGATCTAACCGAAGACGAACTCTTCAAAATGATGAGTGGCGCCTTTCCCTATCGAAACCTCTCGCGCGAAGAATTCAACGAAGTGCTCCGCATGCTGGCTGAAGGCTTTAGCACCAAACGCGGACGCCGGGCCGCCTTGATCCATCACGATGCGATTAACCATCGCGTTCGCGCCCGTCGCGGCGCTCGTCTTTCCGCACTCACGTCCGGTGGTGCAATCGCCGACACGGCCGATTACCGCGTCGTCCTCGAACCCGCGCAAACATTCATCGGAACCGTCAACGAAGACTTCGCCGTCGAAAGCCTTGACGGCGACATCTTCCAATTAGGCAACGCTTCATGGCGCATTGTCGGTGTGAACTCGGGAACGGTCCGCGTCGAAGACGCCCATGGCCAACCGCCCACCATTCCATTTTGGCTCGGCGAAGCGCCCGCTCGCACTGCCGAACTCTCTCGCGCCGTGTCCGATTTGCGCGACCACATTTCATCTTTCCTTTCGCGGGACGAACAGGGCAGGGGAGAGGAACCCGTTCGTTCGTATCTGGAAAATGAAATTGGCCTTTCCGAATCCGGCGCTCGCCAGCTTGCAACTTATTTTGCCGAAACCTACAAATCCCTCGGAGTCATTCCGTCGCAAGATACGCTGGTACTCGAACGGTTCTTCGACGAATCCGGCGGGATGCAGCTTGTCATCCATTCGCCATTCGGCAGCCGTGTCAACCGTGCGTGGGGTCTGGCGTTACGCAAGCGCTTCTGTCGTTCCTTCAACTTCGAACTTCAAGCCGCCGCCACCGATGACGCCATCGTCCTCTCGCTTGGCACACAACATTCGTTCCCGCTGGACGAAGTTTTCCATTATCTCAATAGCAATACCGTTCGCGATATCCTCATCCAGGCACTGCTCGACTCGCCGATGTTCCCCACGCGCTGGCGTTGGAACGCATCGCGCTCTCTCGCACTGCCGCGCCAACGTGGCGGCCACAAGGTCCCACCGCCATTGCAACGCATGGAGTCAGAAAACCTTCTCGCCGCAGTCTTCCCCGACCAACTTGCCTGCCTTGAAAACA
>JAQGOW010000275.1 GCA_028293405.1 Verrucomicrobiales bacterium | reverse complement strand
ACGGCATAAAGAACGCCGATCGCGCCAAACAATTTAAATGCATAACCCCATTCATGGCGCTCGGCCAGCCACCCCCCCAGACCTCCCAGGCCAGACCCCACGAACACGCCGCTGACATGAATTCCATTGGCGAGAGAGCGTGTGGGACCTCGATGATAATCCATGATCAGCGCCATACCAGCGGGGATATAACACGCTTCACTCACGCCCATCAGTCCGCGGGCAAAGAGTAGTTGATCGAATGTTATCGCGTGCCCTGTCAGCCAGGTGATCGCAGACCAACAAAACAGACTCACGATGATGACTCGGCTCCTCCCAAATCGATCAGCCAGAAATCCCGCAAACGGACTGAGCACGCCATAAACCCACAGAAAAACCGACGTTAACAGACCGAATTGTTTGTCGGTCATGGGAATCGCAGTAACGATCGACCCGTGCATGGTCGTGAGCATGATGCGATCGAAATAATTCAGGAACGCGACGAACCAGAGCAAGGCCACACAAAGCCACGCCTGCATGGTTGATGGTTGGACTCGCGTCATTTCAAAAGTTGCAAGAGGCCATTAGCGGCGCCGATTCGCGCGTCGGCCTCCCTGCTTTTCAGCAAAGGTTCCAGAAGCGGGATATTTTCAGGTTTTCCGCGCAGGCCCGTGACAATTCCAAATTCAAGCTGTTCATTGGCCTTGCCGTTCCGATAAGGCAGCAATTGCTTTTCAAGCGCGGCAATGGCCGAAGCTTCGGTTTCATGGAGAAGCAGCGCGGCGATCAAATAAATCCGCGCGATGGAATCCGATGGTTCAACTTTTAATTGTTCGCGAATTTTTGCGATCGAATCCGATGCCGGATTTTTCGATCTGCCTAGCGCAAACGCGGCGCGAATCCGCGCCACCGCATCGTTGGAACACACGAGTGCAGCCAACCCCGCTTCGTCTTCACGACGTCCTTCCGCCGTGCTGGAAAGGACCAAAAGCCAGCGAGGAAAAGCGGCCGTCGCATCATCTGCCGTTTTGAGCCATTGGAAAATTACGGCGCGATCGTCACGTCCGACGGCGTTTAGTTTGCCCAGGCTTTCGGCGGCGGATATGCGGTCCGTCGCTTGCGGATCGCGCAGCACTGCGCGGATATTTTCGATGTTGCGAACGCGTTCATCACCATCGGTCGAGCGTGCCAAAACCCGCCATACGCCGATGCGATATGGCGCTGTCGCGGTTTCCGATTCCTTGCGAAATAGTTGCGCGACTTTCTCTCGCGATTCGCCATTGTCCAACAGGCCTTCCGCCGCGTGGATACGAAGCCATTGCGTATTGGCGCTCATCTCGCCTTCCAGTCCCGCAATCAAATCAGCGCAATTCATTTTCGTTTCATGTCGTGTCGCGCAGCCTGCGAGCAACGCCAGCGCGAGTCTTGATAAAAGTAGGATGCGCGCCGATTGCATATCATTTGGCCGTGCACGATCCCAACGTTTCGCCCTCGGCCCAACTCAGCGGCATGATGATCTCCGTCGCGTCATTCAAGGGTTTTTCGCGTCGTCGCATCTGCTCTAGCAAATGGACCGCATGTTGGCCGAGTTCTTCTTCATCGACCGTCACGGCGGACAAACGTCTCGTCAGAGCGCCTTCACGCCACGTCCCGCCAAAACTGATGATCGAAATATCATCCGGCACTTTGACGCCCATTTGAGTGAGCAGCAGGTAAATCGATTCTGCTTCCGAATCGAACGGTGAGAAAATTGCAGTCGGACGATTTTTGGCGCGAACGATTTGTTCCAGATTCGTTTTCAGGAAATCTTCGTGGGACGCAGTCAGTCTTGGCGAATCGTCATAGCGCACAAACTCAACCGGCAATTTTCCGGCGCCTTCGGCTAAACCTTCGCGCAGCCCGGATTCATACTGGCTGCCAAGCCCGGCGCGTTGAAAAGCAAAGAACGCGGCGCGGCGGTGTCCTCGCTCCAACATGGCGCGTCCCGCCCTTCGTCCCACCTCCAACGCCGAAAAGGAAACCAGCGGCGCGTGAATTCCTTCGACTCGCCGATGACAAAAAACAATCGGAATGCCGCGCTCATGCAAAGGACGCAACTGATGCACCGGCGTCGGCGGCACAGTCGTGGGGACAATGGCAACGCCCGCAACCTTGGTATCGATCAACTGCAACAGGGAATCTGCCTGCCTGAAAAGATCGTTCCCAGTGTCGCAAATGATGACCTGGTTGTGACAACCGGCTGATGCCGAGTGAAAGCCGCGTTGTAACGATGGATAAAATCCGCCGCGCGTATCCGGGATCACGAGCGCAAAAATATCGAGGCCTGATTTGAGCCGTTCCATCGCCGACTCATGCACGAACGTCCCGCTGCCGCGCACGCGTCGTATCAATCCGCTCCGCTCAAGTTCAGCCAATGCGTGCCGGACGGTATTGCGCGAAACATCCGACGAACTGGCGAGTGCAACTTCGGTCGGCAACGCGTCGCCCGGCTTCAACCGACCTCCACTTAATTCCTTCAATAGATAGGCGCGCAGCCGCTCGTGCTTGGGAATTCCCGCGAGAGACGAGTCGCCATTCGATTTGCGCGCTATTGTCATTAGTTGGAACTAAGTGGAACAACTTAGGCTTAATTGTAAAAACGTATGTCATCAAGCCAAATCTCGCTTTCCAGTCGATTTTAACTTGAAAGCGAATGTTAGAACTAATTAGGCTCTAAGCCAGACTTGTCACGCATGCCAAACACCGCGCTTTCATTATCGCAGGAAGTCAGCCCACGGGTGCGAGGGTTGTTTATAAAGAATCTGGGCGATTTCCAAACGGAGCTTGCGCGGGTTCTTGCGGGGTTTCTCCCTTCGTTGGTTGTCTGGCAACAACGCAAGGAATTGCCCGCACTCACGTTCCGTTCGCTTCGGCGAGTGCAGGATTTGCGGCAACGCGGACGCGAGCTTGGCGTGTCGTTTGAAGAAATGCATTTCAGCGGAGCAGTTGCTGGTCGTGGACTGATCGAGAAACTCTGTAGCGCACCGAACACTGGCGATTTATTTCAGGCTGGGATGGTTATTATCCATTCCGCGTTGATCAAAGGCATTGAAGATTATTTAAAACGCAACGACGACGTTTACGACTTGCCGAGTGTCGCGTTACTCGAAGCGGATCGTGACGAGTTGAAAGCGCAAATTGCCTGGGCGCAAAATGCGTTGCAGCAATTAGCCGCCGAACAATGCTCGATCCCGAGCGAAGAATTTATCGGCGCGATAAGTGAAGCCTGCGCCGACCTGCCAAAAATTTTGAGCGAGCATAATGTTCGCTCCGCCACTCCAATCAAAACCGGACGCCGCATTGGCGTCTTGCCGTTCAACGACGCCAAACTGCCGTCGGGCTTTCGTCATCTTGAGTTCGGCCCGGAAGGATTGGCCAAAGCTGCCGATTACGCGGCGCGCTCCCGTTATCACGCGAGCAATTTTCTCCAGGAAGTGCAGGCGGCCGATTCGTGCGCGTCGATGCTTTTTGAAGCGCCCGATATGCCGTGGGATTTCTATTTAGATTTGAGCCGGCACACCTGGGACGAAGCGCGTCACGCCATGTTCGGTGAAGCCAAGTTGGCGGAACTCGGAACGAGCGCGGCTGAGGCTGGGCTTTCGACAAAGGCTTATGCCATGCGGCAAACACTCACTCCTTTGGATCGTTACGCCGCGTTGTCCACCCAGGAAGCGGACGCCTTTCCCGGCAAGCACATCGGATTGAAAGACTCCGTCGCACATAAAGACGCGTTAAGCGCCAAGGCGTGGAGCTACGATATCGCCGATGAAACGCAGCATCTTCGTTTCGGGACGAAATGGATTCCGGTGATGATCGAGATGGTCGGCGAACCGCGCAGTTATGAGCAGGTCAAAGTCGACGCCTGCAATTGGCGCGAAAGCGTTCTTGCCGAAGTCTACAAACCGGCCGCCGCGACTTTTGAGAAGGGTAAAAAATGAAATTGCTCCCTCAAATGCAAACGAACGATATCGACCA
>JAQGOW010000259.1 GCA_028293405.1 Verrucomicrobiales bacterium | reverse complement strand
GGCGGCTTTGTTGGCCGTGGCGGTGCCGAGGTGTTTGTCGAGACAGTTGTAGCTGACGTTGGTTTTGCCGCCGATGAACCACTTGGCGTATGGGAGCTTCCATTGCAGGACTTTGCCGAAGGGCTTGAACCAAACGAGTTCCTGCTTGGCGATGCGACCCCAGAATTTCTCCGGTTGCTTGATGGATTCGTTGTAGAGCCTTTTATACTCGGCCATCGATTTGATGTGGGCCTTGGTGGAAAACTCTTTTTTGGGCGGAAAAACGCGGGTTTCCTGGAGCATGGAGGTGATGTTCACTCCGGGCGCGTTCTTGGATTTAATTTTGTCCATAACGGTGAAAAATTTCGGTGATTTTATCGGGGGGCGTTCGGGCGCGTCAATATTTACCACCAAAACATCAAGGCACCAGGATGGCGATGATCTCTGAGAGGTTGATTGAGACGGGTAAGAGGCAGCGGAGTGAAAGCTCCAAGAACCAAGATCCAAGCTCCAAAGAAGCACCAAGCTCCAAGTGTCGTGAGGAAGGGTGAAGTTGTTGAGTTGGAACGGGCTGCGCCAATCTGTACGGAAATTGCGCGGCAAAATCGCCGTTTTTGTATTTTGCATTGTGTTGTCAAACAGTGGGTTGCGCTTGAAAGAGGCGGTTTGGAGAGGGGTGGGGTCTTGGCCTCGAAAGTCGATAAAAGATGAGAAATTACGATAAAAGACGATAAAAGGTGAGAAATCCTGGAGGCGAGATTCGGTCGATGTCATCACGGCGCGAGGCGAGGTCGCGATGTGTGTACAGAGCGCCGGCGTGATTTGCTTCCGTTGGTCCCAATTGGCTTTGTGCGTTTTCATATTCATCGGAGAACCGGGCGACAATGCCGGCAATTCCATCCGCGATCATGCCATGTAGCTACTGTTTGTCGAAAACTGTAGAGAGAGGAGAGAGACCAGAGACAGGAGAGACAAAAACTGCAGTTTTTTAGGAAAAAAGGTGGAAGTTTTAGGCGGGTGGCATGGTTTCTGGCAGTGCGGCCTCAATGCTGAAAGAGAAAGCAGGCGTAGTTGAGCGTGGGGGCGTTTGCACCCCGAGAACCTTTTTCGTCAGGGGGTGCGCAGCCGATAGTAGTCCTGGCCGGTGATCGGTTGCGTAACAGAGATCGTCGAGTTGTTGGTCTCGGCGGGATCCAGCACAGGCGACCAATTTTGGCCCAAAGCAGTTGAATGTTCGAGCAGGCAATCGCTTCCGGTCGGCCAAGTGAGGGTGACGGTTGTCGGCTGCGAGGAAAGTGCTACTGCAAACGGAACCGCGCGGCGGATGGCGTGGTTGCTGGAATCGGCGATGAACAGGGTGCCGTTCGGATCGATTGCGATCGCGAACGGTTGATTGAAACATCCGTTCCTGCCCGCGCCATTGGCAGTGCCGAAAGCCCCGTTGTCCACACCGCCGAGGGTTGTCACGGTGCCGTCGGGTGTGATTTTGCGAATGGTGTTGTTCAAATTGTAAGAATCGGAAACGTAGAGGTTGTTGAACTTGTCGATCGCCAGTCCAGTGGGAGCCGAGAAACGGGCGTTGGTGCCGACGCCGTCAACCAGTCCTCCAGACGCTGCCAGCCCGGCAAAAGTGGTGACCACGCCGCCCGGTGTGATTTTACGGATTGTAGCGTTGCCACGGTCAGTTACATAAATACTGAACGCGGTGTCCACGACTACACTCCAGGGTGAATTAAAGCGGGCCGTGCTGTTGGTCCCGTCTGCAGACCCGAAAAACCCGGCTTTTCCTGCGATCGTCGTGACGACGCCGTCTGGAGTAACTTTGCGGATGGTCTCGTTCCCGGAATCGGCCACATAAATGTTGTTCAAACTGTCGAGGCCAACACCGGTCGGAAAAGAAAATCGCGCGGTGCTATTTGTGCCGTCGGCGCTGCCAATGGATCGCGCCAGACCGGCTAATGTTGTGACGACACCATCCGGAGTGACTTTGCGAATAGTGGCGTTTAGCTCGTCAGCGACATAAATGTTCTCGGCCGCATCGACGGCAATCCCGTAGGGCAACCTGAACAGTGCAGTGGAATTCGTGCCATCACTGTTGCCTTGTACGCCAGCGCGACCGGCAATAGTTGTGACGCTGCCGTCAGTTGCGACCTTCCGAATGGTATCGTTGCTTGTGTCGGACACGTAAACATTGCCCGAATTGGCTGCCGTAACTCCCCATGGACCCAAAAAACGAGCGGCACTCGCGACACCATCGTTTGTGCCACTATACATGACACCTGGCAACCCGGCCCAAGTCGATACAGTTCCCGATGAAATCTTGCGGATGTCGCAATTGCCGTATTCAGCGATGAAAAGTGTGCCTGAATTGTTGACTGCAATGCCGGTAGGAAAGTTGAAGAGAGCGTTGTTGGTTGGGCCGTCGAGAGCGCCGGAAACGCCAGCTGATCCGGCAATCGTGGTGACGACCGCTGCGGGGGTGATTTTTCGGATTAGTTTGTTGCCGTAGTCGGCCACGAAGACGTTGGTGTTTTGATCGATGGCGAGTGCGTAAGGGCTGCGGAAGTGGGCGGCGCTGCCAAAGCCATCCGAACTGCCCGGAACGCCCGCGACGCCCGCGACAATTCGGAGTGCGCTACTACCGTCGGCGGCCATGACACGAATGGTGTGGTTGCCGGTGTCGGCAATGAACATAAAATTGAAACGCACGGCAATTCCGGCGGGCGCGTTAAATTTTGAGCCCAACGGAGCGCCATCAGTACTGCCCGCGCTCGAAGGAGTTCCAGCCGCCGTGGTAACAGTTCCGTTGGGTGTAATCATGCGAATGCAATGATTGTTCTGATCGGCAACGTAGATGTTGTTTGCTGGATCGATCGCCAGTCCCATCGGGGACCAAAAGTGCGCGTTTGTCCCCGTGCCATTGCGGAAAAATGGGCTCGAGAGAGGTTGGCCGGCAACAGTGGTCACCACGTGGTTTGTGTCGATTTTGCGAATCGTATTGTTGAGCGAATCGGCCACGAAAAGGTTGTTGGAGGAATCAATGACCACGCCATTCGGCGTGTTGAAACGAGCTGCTGTGACCGGTCCATCGTTGGTCCCAAAAAAACCGGGGACGCCAGCAATGGTCGTGACCGCTCCAACTGGCGTTATTTTGCGGACAGTGCTGGCCTCGGTGACGTAGAGATTGCCAGATGCATCGAGGGCGGCGCCTTGGGGAAAATAGAAACGGGCATCGGTGTTGGTGCCATCGACGGTGCTGATCTCGGCCTGACCGGCAAATGAACTAAACACATACGGTGTGTAGTTGGTTGTTTGCGCCAAGGTCGATTTTTCAAAAAGGAGGAGCGCGAAAATAAGCGCGACTACTTTGTAGTTGGTGGCCTTCATCGTTGGTGAGAGCGGAATTTCGTGCCGAGTATCACGAATTGTCGTCCCTGTGACAAGTATGGACGCGGCGATTTGAGAGTGAAACGACTTACGCTACGCTGGAATTCTGGACTTTATTCGACCTTCTTGGAACACTGCGAGGCGTGAAACAATCTGTTGTTTGTCTCGATCTTGAAGGTGTTCTCGTTCCTGAAATTTGGATTAATGTCGCGGAGAAGACTAAGATTCCCGAATTACGTCGCACGACTCGGGATGAGCCGGATTACGATAAGTTGATGCGCGGGCGGATTGAGATTCTGGATAAGCACGGGTTGAAGCTTTCGGATATCCAAGAGGTGATTGCGTCGATGGAGCCGATGCCGGGGGCGTTGGAGTTTATGCGCGAATTGCGGTCGTTGACGCAGGTGATTATTTTGTCGGATACGTTCGAGCAGTTTGCCAAGCCGATCATGAAGCAGCTCGAGTGGCCGACGATTTTTTGCAATCAGTTGATCATCGAAAATGGACGCATCGCCGGTCATCAAATGCGCCAGGAACATCCGAAGAAGAATGCGGTGATCGCGCTCAAGAGTCTCAATTATCACGTGATCGCCGCAGGGGATTCGTTCAATGACACGTTGATGTTGGCGGAGGCGCACGCGGGTTTTCTGTTCCATGCGCCGGATAATATTAAGAAGCAGTTTCCGCAGTTTAAGACTTACGAGGAATATAATGATCTGCTTGGGGCGATGAAGAGCGCGTTCGCGTAGGTGGAAAATTAATTCACATCCAAAAGCGGCAGAGGGCTGCCGCAGTCCAAGACGCTTCGCGAAAATTCAAGCCGGCGCGTGTTCTAAGCGTTACCTCGTACTTAATTTCTCGGAAAGTTAGAGCCTCCTGACGTCGGCTGCTACCAATGTTTAGTGTTCGCGCTTCAATTCTCGTGTCATCAGGTCGTGGACGGCTTGGCGGATGTCTTTGTTGCGATAGAGCATTTCGTGGACTTCGTCGATGATCGGGGTTTCGACGTTCATTTTGCG
>JAQGOW010000215.1 GCA_028293405.1 Verrucomicrobiales bacterium | reverse complement strand
GCCCGCTGGCCGCCACCAACCTCTACGTGCCGCGGCACAATCCAATTGTTTATTTCTACGACGTGACCAACACCAATAATGCCGCTTCAGCAACTTGCACTTCAAACGTCCGACCGTTTTCTGAACTCGCGAACGACCTTCAAAATAACACCGTCGCGAAGTTCAACTGGGTTGTGCCCAATTTGTGCGATGACATGCATAACAGCACTGGTTGCGGCACGACCAACAAGATTTTGCATGGCGACACCTGGCTGGCGAATAATCTGCCGGCCATCCTCAAATCCAGTGCTTACACCAACAACGGCATGGTCGTAATTGTTTGGGATGAAGGGGCAGGGACCAGCGATGGTCCGATTGGTTGCATCATTTTGTCGCCGTTATCCAAGACCAACTATTCCAACACCATTCACTACACCCACAGTTCTTTGCTGCGGACGTTCCAAAATATTTTTAACGTGCGTCCGTATTTGGGCGATGCTGCGAATGCTACAGATTTGTCCGATTTGTTTTTGCCGGGGCTACCGATCAGGGCCGCGACTCTGGGTTCGTATACGTTCTCCGGAACGCAGTTTCAATTTAACCTCACTGGCACGCCGGGTTCGAATTACGTGGTGGAAGCATCGAGCAATCTGCTCGACTGGGTTAGAATTTTGACAAACCCATCGCCTTTCGTTGTGGGGGACACGAACGTTGCGCCATGGACTTTTTATCGCAGCGTTTCTACGCCTTGAACGTTAGCGTGGTTTTTTGCTCGAGCTCGGTTTGGCGCCTCTACGCCAGTAGTCCTGGATCGTGTTGGTGAGTTGGATTAAATCCTCAAACGTCGTCGGTTTCACAAAGTAGGTGTTCGCGCCGAGTTCGTATGCTCGTGATACATCAACGTCCTGTTGCGACGAGCTCATGATAACTGTGGGGATGACGCGGCAATCCGGGTGGTCGCGAATCCACGCCAACAATTCCATGCCAGACATGCGTGGCGTTTTCAGATCGAGAATGATGACGTCGGGAAAGGGGAACTTTTCGCGGTCGGTGTAGTCGCCGCTGCCTTGCAAGTAGTGCAACCCCTCGAGCCCGTCTTTGACGCGGACGATCGGGTTCTGAATGTTGTTCTTTCGAAAGGCGCGTTCCAGCAGGAAGAAATCCGAGTCGTCATCTTCCACAACCAGTATCAAATAGTTCGGTTTCATTTCTACCCGTGGCTAAATGCCGAATGTGACGGCGTCGCTGTTTTCGGATCTAGCCTTTTTATCCCACCCATTATCTCCAGTCCGATGGCACCTGTTTTAACCATCGTTCACAAATAGAAAAAAATCCATCTAAGTTGTTTTTGCCGACAGTGCGTCAAATCACGTTGACAGCAATCGCGACAATTCCTACCTTCTGCCCGTAAATACTGGTTCGATTGCCCGAATTTACGTTCGGGCTTTTTTATTGGTAGGGTGCACACGTGTGCGCCGCCGTCCGGATTGGACGCAACGCAACTTTTAGTTTTTATGGCAAATACGATTTTAGTGGGTGCGCAGTGGGGCGATGAAGGCAAAGGCAAGATCATCGACGTCCTCACCGAAAATGCCGACATCGTTGTGCGCACGCAAGGCGGCAACAACGCCGGCCACACGGTTTACCTGGGCATGAAGAAGTACGTCTTGCACTTGATTCCTTCGGGTATCCTGCGCCGTGGCAAAGTATGCGTCATTGGCAACGGCGTGGTCATTGACCCGGTTAGCCTTGTCGAAGAAATCGATGGGCTGCTCAAACTCGATGTGCGCGTTAAAAATCTCTACATCAGCGAAACGGCGCACCTTGTTCTTCCGTATCACCGCGAACTCGACGCGCAGCGGGAAATTCTCAAAGGCAAAAACAAAATCGGCACGACCAAACGCGGCATCGGCCCGGCCTACGGCGACAAAGCCGCCCGCACCGGCTTGCGCATGATTGATTTGATCAATCCGGAACGTTTCGCCGGATTGTTGCGCGTCAAAATCAAAGAGAACAACGAGATCCTTAAAGCGTTTGGTGCAAAGCCCCTCAATTTCAACAAAGTCCACGAGGCTTATCGTGAAGCTGGCGATCGTCTCAAAGAATACGTCACGAACACCGTCGTGTTGCTGCACCACGCGACACGTCGCGGTGACGACATTCTTTTCGAAGGCGCGCAAGGAACGTTTCTCGACATCGATCACGGCACGTATCCTTTCGTCACTTCGTCAAATACAACGTCCGGTGGCGCATGCACAGGATCCGGCGTTGCTCCTAACAAGATGGATCGCGTTGTCGGCGTCATGAAGGCTTACACGACACGCGTCGGCGAAGGACCGCTTCCAACTGAAAATGCCGAAATCGCCGACATGCTCCACGGTATGGGCCGCGAGTTCGGCGCAACCACTGGACGCGCGCGTCGTTGTGGTTGGTTCGACGCCGTTGCCACTCAACATGCCTGCATGGTGAACGGAATCGATGATTTGGCTGTCACTAACGTTGACGGCTTGGACACTATCGAAACAATTAAGGTCTGCATCGGCTATCGCGCCGGAACGTCGCGCATCGATTACATGCCCGCTGATATCGAAGTGTTGGCCAAGTGCGAACCGATCTACGCCGAGTTCCCCGGTTGGCAACAGCCGACCGACAAATGCCGTAGCTGGAAAGAATTGCCGGCCAAAGCCCGCAATTACTTGAAAGCAATTGCCGAACTGACCGGTGCAAAACTAAGCATCGTCTCTGTCGGACCCGCGCGCGAGCAGACTATTTTTGTGTGAGCACAGCGCCACATCTGAGCGAACAAGCCAAAGCGACATCGCCGACGCACGTCGCGATCATCATGGACGGTAATGGCCGTTGGGCCAAAGCGCGCCATCTTCCGCGCGTGGAAGGTCATCGCAACGGAGTCGAATCCGTTCGCGCCATTGTTCGCGCTGCAGGTGAGGCTGGAGTCAAATATCTGACTCTCTACGCGTTTTCGGTCGAGAACTGGAACCGTCCCAAGGATGAAGTCGATACGTTGATGAAGTATCTAGCGCGGTTTCTCAAAAACGAAATCGGCGAGCTGAACAAAAACAACGTTCGCCTTGAAGCGATCGGCCAAATTTATCGTTTACCTGAATTCGTCCAAACGCAGCTAAAAAAAACCAAAGCCGCTCTGTCAAAAAACAACGGCCTGACCTTGATTCTGGCGTTGAGCTACGGCGGACGCACCGAAATCGTTGAAGCGGTTCGCAGCATCGGCGACAAAATTAAAGAGGGGAAACTCGAACCCGCCGAAATCAACGAGCAACTGCTCTCGCAGCACCTTTACACGTCGAACTATCCCGACCCGGATTTGCTCATCCGCACAAGCGGCGAGATGCGCATCAGCAACTTTTTGCTCTGGCAAATTTCCTACGCCGAATTGGTCGTGACGCCGACGTTATGGCCCGATTTCCGCAAACCCCAGTTTTTCGCCGCCTTGGAAGAATACACCCGCCGTCATCGCAGATTTGGGTTGGTGTAACTATTGACGAGGGCAGATGACCAGGTATATCTTTTGTAGGTGAAAAGTACGTACACCATAAAAGAAGCTCAAAGGGAAATTACCCGGTTGGTGCGTTCGGTTGAAGGTGGCACGCTAACGACTATTACCCGCCACGATAAGCCCGTTGCCTATCTGCTAAGTCCTGAGCGGTTCAAAGAGATTTTGGAAACGATCGAGATTCTGGCGGACCCGAAGGCCATGAAAGCCATTCGCGACGCCGAAGAAGGGCGCGGGAAAACATATAATCTCGAGGAGCTGCCCGATTGAGCTATCAATTGGAGGTTCGACAGCCGGTCAAAGACTTTTACGAGAACCTCGCTCCCGCTGAGCGACGAGCTGTGAAAAAAGCGCTTGCCGGATTGATGAAGGAGCAAGGTGATATCCGGGCATTGCGTGAAAGGCTCGAAGGGTATTATCGTTTGCGCGTGGGCGTGTATCGAATCATTTTTCGTTATCTCGAAGGCCGGAACATCCAATGTGTGTACATGAACTATCGAGCTTTTGTGTACGATGTATTTGAAACGGAAGGTGCGCGGATCGTTGTTAACAGAAAGGGTGGCACTTCATCACAGGAGGCTAGACACAGCAAATGAGTAGGGTAACTTTTTCGTCCAATGCCTGAGTCAACATCACAACCAAAACCCGGGCCGTCGAAAGGAGTTGTTTTCCTTCGCCGCCTGACCAGCTTCGTGGTGCTCTGGGCCGTTCTTCTCGGTTCGCTCTTTTCGGGCAACAAATTCATCTCGGACACAGTCTTTCTGCTCATCATGGCATTGCTGACCTGGGCAGGCCTCGTGGAGTTTTACGGTATCGTCCGCAGACTGGGGCTGTCGTGTTATAGCAAATGGGGAATTTTCGCCGGTCTACTGTTGATCTGCGCGACGTTCTTGTTTTTCACGCAGCGCCTCGGTAAAGACATCACACCCGGACGCGTCAATGACTTCGAAACCAGTCTGCTGATTTTCTTCGTCCTCGGTTTGTGCATCCGACAATTCGTTTCGAAACAAACCACCGCCGGTGTCGTTGCGATTTCCACAACGCTCTTCGGTTTGATGTATGTTGCCTGGCTCCTCAACTTCATCCAAAAAATCAATTTCTTCCCCGGTGTCGATGGGCACTATTACGTCCTTTATTTCATTCTCGTGACGAAATTCAGCGATTGCGGCGCCTATTTGGTCGGCTCGCTCATTGGTAAACACAAAATGATCCCGCGCATCAGCCCGGGCAAAACTTGGGAAGGTTTTGGGGGCGCGATTGTGGTTTCGACAATCGCCAGCGTTGTTTTCTTCGAATTAGGCGGTTCGCATCTGTATGGCATGACTATGCAACATGCGATCATCCTCGGAGTGATTCTCAGCGCCGCCGCAGTGGTGGGCGACCTCATCGAATCACTCTTCAAACGCGAAGCCGGCCTGAAAGATTCCGGCCAACTTTTCCCTGGCATCGGCGGCATCCTCGACTTGCTCGATAGTTTGTTGTTCAATGCACCTCTGATGTATTTGTATTTGCGTCACGTGCTGACTCATCCATGAAGAATGTAGTTCTACTGGGCTCAACCGGTTCCATCGGCACAAGCACCGTCAAAGTCGCGGAAGATTTGCCCGACCAAATCCGCCTGATCGGTCTCGGGGCCGGTAATCAGGTTGATTTGCTTGCTAAACAAACGCTACGTCATTGTCCGATGGCCGTTTCGGTCGCAGATCCAAAGAAAGCTGACGCGCTTCGTCAAACCATCGGCGGCGGCATCCAGGTTCATTCCGGGGCCGAAGGGTTGATCAAATTAGCAACGCTACCCGAAGCCGACATCGTCCTCATCGCCATCGTCGGTACCGCCGGGCTGCAACCAGCGCTCGCTGCTATTCGCGCGGGAAAAGATATTGCGATCGCCTCGAAGGAAATCCTCGTCATGGCCGGTGAAATTGTCATGAACGAAGCGCGCAAATACGGTGTGAAAGTTCTGGCGGTCGACAGCGAACATTCCGCGATTTTCCAGTGCCTCGACGGCAAGCCGTCCGATTCCGTTCGCGCTTTGTGGCTCACTGCATCCGGCGGCCCATTCCGCAAAACACCGAAGGAAGAATTTTCCAGCATCACCGTCGAACGCGCGCTCAAACACCCTTCATGGGTCATGGGTAATAAAATTACAATCGACTCCGCCACGTTGTTCAACAAAGGACTCGAGATGATCGAAGCCCGTTGGCTCTTCGATATCGAAATGGCGCGGGTCAAAGTTGTCGTTCAGCCGCAAAGCGTTGTTCATTCGATGGTCGAGTTTGTCGATGGCTCGATTCTCGCCCAAATGTCGACACCGGACATGTGCCTTCCCATCCAATACGCGCTCACATATCCGAACCGTACGCGCAGCGAACGCGTGCAAACGAACTTCGCGAAGCTGGGCCAATTGACGTTCGAAGAGCCGGACGAAGATCGTTTTCCCGCATTGAAATTAGCGCGTCAGGCTGGCGAAATCGGCGGCACGTTACCGGCAGTCCTCAACGCCGCCAACGAAGTCGCAGTGGACGCGTTCGTAAATCGGCACAAGACTTTCGTCGGCATTACAGAAACAGTCGCGCGCGTGATCGCCGCCCATAAGGTGGTGGAGCAACCGAAACTTGAACAAATTTTGGAAGCCGACGCCTGGGCCCGCATAGAGGCCGCGCGTTAGTTGAAAAAACGCATTGCCCCAACCCCCTAAACCCTGAGATACATTGGATATGTTGCAAGCAGTGGAGAGCCGCGAGTCAGTGGGTTCGACTCTTCGCGACGATTATTTAAAGGCGTATCGGTTCATGGTTTTGTCCCGCATTCTGGACGAAAAACTGGCCAGCCTTTATCGCGGCGGGAAAATTCATGGCGGTGTTTTTCTTGGTAAAGGGCAGGAAGCCTTAAGCGTTGCCCTCGGCCTTGCTTTGCAAAAAGGAGACGTTTACGCGCCGCTCATCCGCGACGGAGCAGGGCGCCTTGCCTTTGGAGAGCCAATCATCGACGCCCTTCGCACCTATCTCGGATCCGCGCTCGGTCCGATGCGCGGCCGCGACGGTAACGTTCACCGCGGCCGACCGCGCGAAGGTTATCTCGCGATGATTAGTCACCTCGGCGCAATGATTTCCGTCGTGAACGGCACCTTGATGGCGAAACGTTTCAAAAAAATCACGGGCGTAGTTGGCGCAGCGGTTATTGGCGAAGGCGGCACGTCCACCGGCGCATTTCACGAAGCGGTCAATCAAGCTGCGGTCGAGAAACTCCCGCTGGTGTTGGTCATTGCAAACAACCAATACGCCTACTCCACGCCCAGTTCGCGCCAGTTTGCCTGCAGCAATCTCACTAACAAAGCTGTTGGCTATGGCATCACCGCTCACCATGTCGATGGCACAGATTTGCTTGCCTGCTTGAACACTCTCAGTGCCGCCGTCAAACAAGCCCGCGAAGGCGGCGGACCGCAAATGGTCGTCGCAAAATTGCTTCGCCTCTGCGGCCACGGCGAACACGATGATGCGCATTACATCGACCCGCGCCTGAAAAATTCACCCATCGGTCGCGATTGCATCAAAGTCGCGGAGGATTATTTGCTCCAACAAACTTGGGCGGACGAAGGCGCGATCCAACAGATTCGCCAGGATGCCGCGCAAAAAATTGACGACGCTCTCACCATCGTTCAACGCGAACCCACCCCCGACCCTTTCCGCGAAAACTGGTGCGCCTTGGCATCGCGTCACCTGAGTGACAGCTTTGAAGGACCTGGCAACAACGTCCAATGAGCATCACTTACCTTGAAGCCATTCGTGAAGCGCAGGCGAAAGCTCTCGCCGATGATCCGCGCGTATTCATTTACGGACAGGACGTCGGCGCGTTCGGCGGCGCTTTCAAGGCGACAAAAAATCTTGCGCAGCAATTTCCCGGACGCGTCATCGATTCACCAATCAGCGAAGACGCGATGGTCGGTGCTGCGATTGGCGCTGCGATTGAAGGAATGCGACCCATCATCGAGATGCAGTTCGCCGATTTCTCGACGCCCGGTTTCAACCAGATCATTAATCACGCCGCGACTCTGTATTGGCGAACGCAAACGCCTTGCCCGATTACAATCCGCCTTCCCTCCGGCGGCACTTCCGGCAGCGGTCCGTTCCATAGCCAAAGCATGGAAGCGATTTACGCTCATTATCCTGGCGTAATTGTTATGACGCCGGCCACCGTCGAAGACGCCTACAGCATGTTGCTCGAAGCCGTCGCGATCGATGACCCCGTCATTTTCTGTGAGCACAAATATCTCTATTACCACCTGAAAGCCGACAAGCTTCCAACGGAAGCGATGCCAGTCGGCAAAGCTCGCATTGCCCGAGCCGGTCGCGATCTCACCATCGTCGCCTACAGCGCGATGCTCCATGAAGCTTTGGCAGTGGCCGAAGAGCTCGCCACCGAAGGCACCGAGATTGAAGTCGTCGATTTGCGCACCATTAAACCGCTCGATACCGATACCGTCATGGCATCAGTCGCGCGCACTGGTCGTTTGTTGTGCGTCGGCGAAGCATGGCCATGGGGCGGCGTAACCGCGGAAGTCATCGCCCGCGTTGCCACCGAAGGCTTCGGATTGCTCGACGCACCGCCGCAGCGCTTGAACGCAAAAGATACGCCAATTCCGTATCACCCAAATCTTTGGTCAACCCATCGCCCCACCGCGCGCAGTATTGCTACCGCCGCTCGAAACCTGTTGCGTTCATGAACACGAAATTTAGAAATTTGAATTTGTCTCGGACTTCTTTTGCGCACCGGACGTTCCAGTTCGGATTTCGAATTTATTAACAAAATGCGTCACGTTCCCATCATCATGCCGCAACTCGGTGAATCCATCGCCGAAGCCACCGTTGTTAACCTGTTGATCAAAGTCGGCGACACAATCGCCGCTGACCAGGACATCATCGAAGTCGAAACCAACAAGGCAACGATGAACGTAGCGTCACCGTGTGCTGGCACGGTCGATAAACTCTTGGTCAAGCTGAACGAAAGC
>JAQGOW010000242.1 GCA_028293405.1 Verrucomicrobiales bacterium | reverse complement strand
TCATTCATCACCGTCCCGAAATTATGTTCGTTCTCGTTAGCGTCTTCGCCGTCGTTTTTCCAATCATACCAAATCGAAAGCGGCACCCCATTGAGCAGATTGGAAAGCTGCTGACGCACAGCGTAGGCTGCCTGCGTGTCGATCGAGACGCCATGTGTGTGGGTCGAATAACCCCATTCACCGCTGAGTATCGGCATGTTTTTCTTACCCGATGGCGCATAGCGGGTAATCATTTCGCGCAGCTTTTTGTAATCTGCCGCAGCGGTTTCCGGAGCCATGCGTTGCTCGCGATAAGGATGCACTGTAACCGCATCCAAATACTGGAGCGCGCCGGATTTAAATAGCGTTTCAAAAAACGGCCATTCGAAGCCGGCCAAAGCGGGCGCAACAACTGTAGCCGAAGGTTCGGCTTCGTGAATGGCTTTGGCAGTGGCGAGCGCTAAAGCTGCATACTCGTTTGCATCAGGTTTTGGTTTCCAAAAAAAACCGTTCGGCTCGTTGTAGATCTCCCAAATGATCTGATGCCCATGGAAATGCTTTGCAGCTGCTACAGCCCAGCGCGCGAACGCAGCGATACTTTCCGGATGCCGCGGTGAAGCAGTGTGTTTCTGCGCCTCGTGAGTAAATGGATGCGTCGCATCAACCGTCCCTTCGTAGGCAGCATGGACGTAATCCAGAATATAGATCGCTCGAATGCCACGGCGTTCAAGGTTCGCGGTGAGTACGTCGTATGATTTCCAATCGTATTCACCACGCTTCGGCTCGGTCGAGTCCCACGAAAAATCCATACGAACAAACTTGAACCCACCCGCCGCAATCATATCCAGATCCTCGGTTTGGCCTGTTACGAAATGAATATTCACACCCACGCCACTCGGGATCGTTGCAGAAGGAATCTGCGCCAGTGCAAACAATTGCGCGATGAAGGTGGTTAGTGCGAAAACTAGTGCGCGTGCAAATGTGCGAGGGTTCACACCTCATCCAATAATCTGCTGCACGTAACGTGACCAGCCCCAATTTCACGCGACTTCGACGTGAACCGACAACGTCCGTTATTGCGTATGCAAACGGTAGTAACGCGCCGTATCCGCAGGAGCGGGATCACTGAATGTAGTGGTGCTCGATTGGGCGCGAATCGTTGCTATTGTCGACCAGTTCACGAGATTGGTAGAGCGGTCAATGTAATACGTCTGACCAGCTATAGAACTCCAACTAAACATGAACGCCCCGTTTCTACCGGGAGTGTAAGCCGCAGAGGCGGAAGCAAAGGCCGGGAATGGGACAGTGCTGTTAGTTTCTGTGGCGCAAATCTTATAGTCCACGGCGAACACTTCGTCGTTCTGGATACCTAAATACCAAGTGCCATTCAAGCTCGGCACTGAGCTATTAGTCGTCACAACAATCTTTTCGTCACTGTTCCCGGCGTTGAAGCTGGCATAGTCGAACTGTGAGGGCGTCGGATAAGCATTTAAACGCACGAGCAAATCAACGTTGCCTGCGAGAACCCCACTGTTCCCAGCGATTCCCGTCAGGTCAAACTCCACTGCTCTGGGACTGTCACTGACTGTAAAGGCGAATACGGTATCGACCACCGCCGGGCCGGGCTGGGCTGTAAATTCAACGCAGTCAGCGGGTGCGTTCAAACCGAAAACATTGACAGCGTCATCTGATTGATATGCAAAGATCGTGTACGTGACCGTTGGGTTCGTCACATTGTTCATTACTGTGACATACCACCTGCCGGGCGCCAGCGGCACAGGTGAAGAATTAGTCCGGACGACAATAAACTCGTTATTCGTTCCCGCTTGGAAACTGCCGTAGTCATAACTTTGTGCGTCCGGCAATGGCAGCGTATGGCGAATGACCATGTCCACGTCGGCACTCATGTTAGTGACTTGGAATACCGCGAGGTTGTTCGTCACGTCAAAATAGTAATACTGCACGGAACCACCAATTACGTTCGTTGTGATCGGATTCGTCACCGAATCGTTCAGCGACGTGATTGTGAAGTTGGTGTTTATATCAAAGTCCACTTGCAAACAGAACGGCTGGTCTTGCGCAGAAAGGTTCTGCACAGCCAGGAAATAACGTTGGCCCGGCACGAGGAATGGCGGCCCGCTGTTTTTCGAAAGCACTTGAATCGCCCCGGGCGTCCCCACATTTGCCATCAAATAGAAATCGCCAGGAGAGTAACCCGTCGGCAACGACGTTTGATTGAAAATCAGGTTAAGCGGATTGGGGCCAGCAGTGAGCAACGTGTTGGTGGCGAACTTCGCCAATGCCGGCACGTCCACCGCAAAATAAGCATAACCACCCGCTGGCGCTGTCGTGCAATTCGTTGTTCCAGGCACGACCGTTATCATATTCACGTTGGTCGAGCTGTAAGTGAGGTTCAGTTCCCAATCGAGCAACTTGCCCGCTTGGCCACCACGCGCATCGTGAATTTCCAAAGTCCAATATCCCAAGGCCAGTTCGCCGTTGAACGCGCTCAACGATTCTTCAGGGAAGAAATAATTAGCGTAGTTCGTGTTTGGCAACTCCTTCAGAATGACGTCGTCGAGCAACATTCCGAGTGGGTTACCTTTAATCGTGATTTGGGTGGCACTGTTCGTCGCCGTGAATCCAATGGTATTTGTCTGCCACGCGTCCCCTGGGCCGGTCACGAATAGGCTGTTGCCCGGACCCGACACCAGTGTGTCATTCGTCACCCCATCGATGATGTAACTGATGTTGGGCAAAATCGACGTCGTCGTGCGTTTACCTGCCCTACCAGCAGCGTAGATGTCATAGATTTCAGCTGGGGACAACGAGCGTTGGTAAACCGTTACTTCATCAAGGTTACCTGCAAAAGGCTTGGTGCCGTCACAACACTGGCAAATGCTCTGGCCCATGATCATTGGCACGCTGTTGCTGATAAACGCGATTGCCGGCACTATTGTTTGCGCGTTCAACTGACCGTCCACGTAAATGTCCAATTCGCCTTCATCGCGACGGAACGCGACGTGATGCCAGACGCCATCGCTGATGCGGGAATTCGTGCTGACGAGGGAAGCATAATCAGCATGGTTATTGGAAGAAACCTCGATACCAATTTCCCCCGCCTGTTGGCCAATCGGTCCCGCAGGACCCATCCGGATGCTCCACAAGCTTTCAGTGCTGTCGCAAACTGGACGTTTTTCCATAATACCCATCTCGACGAGTGAGACGGATTGAATCCAAAACTCGATCGTAAAGTCGTTCGTGCCGAAATTGCATGCGTTTGTGTTGATGATGACTTCCGTGTTGGCCCCGTCGAAATGCCATGCCTCATTGACCTCGCCGGCGGTATACAACGGCTGCGTTCCGTTGAGGTTCGTGAACGTGCCATCGTTCGACGGATTAATCAGGTCTTTCACATTCCCGTCGGCCGTCCACCAGTCGATAACGTTCGGGCCATGATACGTGTGAGTCACCAAGTAACTTTTGCCGACCTGTGTGGCGATCGTTTTCGTCATTCCAGCGGAACCGAGTGCCACGTAATTTGAGGGCGAAGTGTTCAACTCCGGTTCAAACTCAATGCCAAGTTGATTCGTCGTAACCGTCCAGCCATCAACAATGGATCCAGCCGGGAATGCTCCTTCTGAAATCGCGTCGAAGCCGTCGGACGAAATAACCCTGTTCGTAACCAAGGCCGTTACCTTCGCATACGGCGGCAGCGCGAATTTAATTAATTGGCTCGCCCTATTTGTGTCTTCCGTGAAGATGGTGTAAACCGTGTTGTTGGTTCCGTCATCAAGACCAAAACCCGTCGCGTCCGTGTAGCCGCGATCTTCAAAAAGCATCACATGCGTTCCCTGCGGGCTGATTAGTTCAATCGAAAGATCAGACAACCGCGGGTGATCCAATCGCAAACCAACCTCCACGCCAACGACCGGCAGCGCATTCGAAATCAGAATCTGCGACGTCGTAATCGCGTCATCCAATAACACCGTCCCAGTCTTGTTTGTCACAGTCTGGATCAAATCAGGCGTGAGACTTCGGGTAATAGTGATGTCGATTGCTATCGTAACCGGCGTGCCGTTGTTGTTATGAATTCCATAAATCCAGAAGCCACCTGAAATCGGTGGCGTATTGCTGATGTTCACGTTCAACGCACCACCCGGAGCGCCAATCCCCAGAGCCGCAGCGTCGTAAGTCGTCGGCGTCGGAAAGAAATTTTTCCGCAAATAAATATCCACAGGTCCCGAGCCAGCTTGATAGGTCACTGCAATGTTCAAATTCGTAACATCATCCGGAAGGTCCAGAAAATCATAGAACCAACCGTTGCCGGCAATTGTGCGGACCTGGTGCAATACATTAGTCTCGGGCGCTGGCTCAATCCATCCATGCACGGTGTTAACTTGGCCGGTATGGTTCAAAGCATTGTCCGTCATCGTATATAACCAAACGCCTACAATTCGCTTATCGACATAATCCTTCAAAGAGCCCGGCCCATCCGTATGCATCCAGTCGGGCGAATAGTTGATCGTCTGCGCTCCTTGCTCCATGTGTCCGGGATATCCCTTGCCAGTAGTGACATCGCCCTCGTCTAGATCATCATAAGTACACACAAAATTGGTTGCCCCCGTTTGGATCTGGCTTGCCCTATGATTGTTCAGAACAACCCGTCTGCCATTGTGTTCAACGGTGCCGTACAAATCCCCAAGGAGTTCGTGCGTAATCGATTGGCTAATGACCACTCGACGAGCCTTTTGCCTGGGTGATCCGGTCGGGACGACGACACCGACTGACAGGGCCGGGGGGCGGCTTGGCAGCGCAGGATCTCCATCGGGAATGACAATCGGAACAGGAACGAAGTTAATTTCGAGTTGTCCGTTTGCATCCAGTCCCCCGAAAGCCTTGTCGGTCGCGAGTGCTATAAAACCAAATTCAGCCGCCTGCTGGTCTTCGGATTTCACACCAACGTAATAAACAGCGTTCGAAAAAGAATTGGTATAAGTGACGAATTCAGTGCCGCCGCGCTCTGTCGACTTGTCGGCTGCAGCGATTGCGTTTGGATCGAGGTCCAGCAATGCCGCATTAGTAGACACGTAAAGGTCGATATCAGCGCCAAAATCTTCATTACGCGGCGCTACCCCCGGCGGTTCTTCTAAGCGCGACTGAGACAAATTTGGCGGTAGGAACGTCACAATCGCTACGTTCGTTGCGTTTGTCTTCGTGAAATCAACATTGTTGGTGAAAACAAAAAAGTGCCATTGACTGATAGTGCCGTTTGTAAGGCCGGTGCCCGGCGTCGAAATTAATGGACTGTTGGCGCCCACGCGCTGATAAAGCAACGCCACGCTGTTGGAAGCAACGGTAACAAGCCTTGTTGGCGTAATGTCCGACACTAAGTTCGTGACAACGGGACGATCGCCGCCCGAAATCACCAGCGCAAAATCTTGGACAATGTTGTTCGGGTGCTCAGTCACGGCATTTACATTCACGTGTGTTCCGCGCACGGTAACAGTGTAGTTACTGCCGAGCGGCAAACCCAGAGACCCGAAGACGTAAACGTTTTCGACGTTGTTGACGGTATCGCTGGGAGTAATTGAGCCGAATGCAGGATCGTCAGAGCTAGTGAATACATTGCCCTCTTGGAAATTATTTCCTACGAACACTTCGCCTGTTTCCAGATTGGTAATAATCAGATCAAGATCGTTGACCAGTTTAACGCCCGCAGCAGGATTACCCGCGGGGTCGGTCCAAACGAGCGAGAAGCGCATCGGAGAGTAAGGATCTGTCGGAGTGACTGTCCAGGTCCGGCTATCACCCGTCGCGAGAGCATTGGAGAGACTCTGATCGAAGAAAACCGTCGACCCCGCGTTTACGCTCATGCCTTCGGGAATTGAATTGGGCAAGTTCACCAACCCCCAACCCTGATCGTTCGGCGTAATCCGCTGGGTTTGAAAATCGTAAATATT
>JAQGOW010000223.1 GCA_028293405.1 Verrucomicrobiales bacterium | reverse complement strand
GGTTTTCGTAATTCCCAAGTCCGGTGTCCCTGAGCCGGTCGCCGGCTTGAAAATACCCACCGCTCCTCCGACGCTCGCCGTGATTTTCATCGAGTTACCGCCGTAACCATGGGAACCCGCCGCCAATCGAGCGAAGAAATACAAGTCGGCTTCCTGATTGTTCGTAACCGTGATCGTCAGCGTATAAACCCATGTGCTACCCGTCGAAGTCGTTAAAGTGGGTCCGGACGCAATCAACATGTTCGTCGACGTAGACCAATTATATAAATCCTGAATACCAGGTATCGGCGGTATCCCGGCGTTGTCGCGCGGGAAGCTGATGGTCAGCACTTGGTTCGTCACGGGACCAGCCGTCACATCCAGGCGAAAAGGAATCAGTTCCAACTCCCCCCAGCCACTGATTTGATTGCCGCTCCAAGTGCTGCTCCCCTTATCTTGGCCCTGTAGAGTAAACGAAACCGCCCGCGCAAGTTGCGCAGACGAAAACACTGCCACGATGGCGAGCATCATCGCTATCCAAGGTCGGCAAATGCGGCCAGCCAAAGTTAAACCACCCGTTTTGAGCCCAGTAACATTCCTGTTACCGTTCTCGGATGTCTCCCCGATAACCCTATCATGGTTTTCCATATAAAATTTTAAAAAGCCGCCAACCGTATCACGCCTCTAAATACTTATAAACATAAAACTTCCACATACCGCATCTAACCATCTTATTGACAGTGACATGCGTCAATATGCAGCAGTGGAGCCGTCAGGCCTCCGATTCAGTTCTCAAATTGAATAATCCCCTATAACCAGCGATATTTGTGCCATGAGAATCATCGCATCCTTGACGTATGTCCTTGATTTTCAACACAACACAGCGTTCGCCGCCATCGGCCCAACCCGTATTGTCAATCAATCGATGCCCTGACGGATTTTCTAATATTTGCAATAGATGAGACAAGGGAGGACGCTGTGCTCCGCGACCTCGTTGATGCGTGTCAAATTGTAAACGACAACTGGCAATCTTCTCCTAAACGGCGCTTCTTGACAATAAAAAACCCCCTCTTCCGGAGAAGAGAGGGTTAGAGAGAGTTAGGGTAACTTAGAACTTATACGCGATGCCCGTTACGAGCTTCATGTCGTTCTTTTTCCGTCCGAGGGCTGGCTCGCTGTTGTAGGTGTCTTGCAGATAGGTGCGCAACGACAACTTCCTGTCCTTCGTGATATCTGCTTCGATACCGATCTCGAAGTTGAAGATGTAATTCTTGAAACGATCGATTTGGGGGAGGAGCTCCGCCGTCTGCCAGATGCGCGCACGGTCGTTCAGCTTATGGTTGAACTTTTCGCCGAGTCGCAGGGTGAAGTAATCCTTCGTTACCGAACCCAAACGTTGCGCGACGAACCCAGGACCCACTTCACCACAGAGATCGGTCGTTTTGTTTTTGATGAAGTAATAACCAGCACCAGGGCTGACTGTCAGGCGATAGCGGATTTTCGAAATATCGTCATGCAACCCTTCCACGCGCGCATAGCCGTAGAGGCGTTCGTTAAACAACCGATTGTATTGGCCAAACCCGTGAATACTTGCAGCGCTTTTCGTCTCCACGCCGTTGACTTTGGTCTTCCCGTAAGCGCCGTCTATTCCCAAGGCCACTTCGTTGGCGTTCCACTTCTTGCCGGTCGTCGCGGCGAGCGTTCCCAACACGGAATCGCTATTACCGCTTGTCAGCGTCAAGCCGGCGGCAGCGCTGCTTTCCCACACCGGCTTTTTCGAAGCCAGCGTTGGATCTTGGGCGTGGGTTGAAACTTGAATCGCCAGCACAGCGGCTGCGATCAAAACGAATCGGGGACGTAGGGATAACGGGTTTTTCATTTTAACATTTGCATTTTTAGTCGGAAGGCCGGACACAGGCCCACCGCTTTGGTTGTTGCGGCGCGTATTGTCCAAAAGCCGCCTCGAACTGCAAGCCTTTGTTTGACTCTGCAAACTTAGCGTCGGGGATCACGTCTCTAACTTTCGTTACCACCATTCGCCAGTCGTCAAACCGATCAGCGCGTCCGTCCGGCTCATTATCAAACGCGAAGTAATCGAGCCACGGACGATAATTGTCCCACACGTATTTCGCTGTCTCGGCGGCTTTAGCGCCGTGCAACGAATAAATCACTTTTCCATCCGCGACCTTGGCGAAGGCGAACAACGCATCGATATCTTCGCGTGACAGGTTTTCGCTTTGACTATTCGCGGCACCAGTGGCGCCAAGTCGCACGTGGTGGATGCCGGCTGTTTCTAAACAGCGTCACCATCTCAGTATTTTGACGGAAAAAAGATTGCCAGGAACACCGCGATGATCGCGCTCCTGCGTGCGCGTAAAAATCCTGACGCCGTTGAAATTTGGGTCGATTGTAACCGCGTTTGAGCGTGTTGACACTAACGGTTACCTGCGCATGCGCCACAACACCGATCATCCAAAACAGCATCGCGAGGCAAAACCCACGTTTCATCCAATCGATTTAACATTCACGTACGTGTTTTGCCACGAAATCTCGTTAGCCTGTCAAATGTTCGAGCTTTCGAATCAATCACCAGTCGGCGCAGTCTAATTGCCATGGTACGCTTGCGCGCATTACTCGTTCTATTGCTTCTGCCACTTTGCGCAGGCGCAGCCGACCTCTATTCCATTCGACCGCTTTCGGAAAAGGACATCGTGCAAATGTACTCGGAGATCCTTCACGACGGCTGCCGTTACGGTGAGAAATTCTTTACCAACACCGCCGCCAATCCACGGATCGGTCGATATTATACTGGCGCGAGCGGCGAACAAGGTATTCGGCCGATGTGTGGCATGGTTCTGGCCAACGCTGCGCTCTTGAAGTATTCCGACGTCCTGACCAAAGGCGAACGCGACGAATACAAAAGCAAAACCCTCGCGACACTCCGTTACCTCACGTCCACGCACGTTACCGGCACTCAAAAATGTCCTGATGGCAAACACTGGGGAGATCATTGGCAATCCGCCTTTTGGGACTCAACCGCTACATTCGGCGTGTGGCTGATTTGGGACGACCTTGATCCTCAACTACAAAAAGACGTCGAACGCGTCATCGCTCATGAGTCCGACCGCTTCTTGAATACCAAACCGCCCGGCGGCAGCTTCAACGACACTAAAGCCGAGGAAAACGGATGGAACCTCACCTGCATCGCCATGGCCGTAAATATGTTTCCCAAACACTCGCATCACGCCGCGTGGCATCAAAAAGCGATCGAATACATGATGAACACATTGTCCGATCCGCAAGACGCCACGGACAATACTCTCGTAGATGGCCGCCCCGTTCGTGAATGGTTTTCCGGCGCAAACGTCCATTCCGATTTCACTTTGGAAAACCACGGTTTTTTTCACCCGTCCTATATCGCGTGCAGTTCCTATTTCCTCACGCAGACTGCCATGTATTACACCTACGCGCACCAATCGGTCCCGCAAGCCGCCAATCATCACCTCATGGATACCTGGCGCCTCTACCAAAACTTCATTCTGCCCAATGGCGAAGCCGCCTACCCGCAGGGCATGGATTGGGAATTCCACAATCTACCTTACCTAAACCTCTTTGCGTCACTGGCCACTTACAAGAAGGACCCACTCGCTGCTCACGCCGAAGCCCAGGTGCTACAATATTTCCGCGCGTGGCAGGAAATGACTGGCGACGGTAGCCTCACCTTTCCCGGCTCCAAACTCGGCTTCGTCCGCCACGCCTGCACCATCGACCAAATCACCTGGGCTTTTCTCGCCCACAAAATCTTCGGACCAGCAACAAGCGACATCGCTGCCCAATCAGCGGAATCAGCGGTGGACGGCATCCACACCTATAACGACGTCGCAATAATCACTCACCGAACCGGCAAGAAATTCGTTTCCTTTTCGTTGACCAATTACGTCATGGGAATGCTCATTCCGATTGGTGCAGGCCACGAAACCAATCCTGATTTCACCGCGCCAATCCGAGACGGATTTATCGGCTCGTTTGACACCGGCGCGAAACCGACAAAGCCTGTCGTCACTGCGCATTTTTGGAAAACGAATAGCAACGGCTTCGAAACATTCGCCGACCTGCTGCTGAATAGCGGCCAATTGAAACAAACCGTGCACGTGACGTCCATCGGCCAACAAACGGTTGTTTACGAAGACCACGTCACAGCGGTGCGTGACGTTACGATAAAACAAGAACAAGGAATCCCGCTCGGCATTGAAAACGACCAAATCACCGGCGGCACAAGAACGATTGCCTATGAAGGTGGCTCCAAAACTTTCGCTCAAGCCTCGCCACAAACACCTGCCAACCTTGCCGGTTCTTGGGCCAACGTAGAGGGCCGTGTTGGACTGATCGTCATGTCCGGCTCTGGAATTTTATACAAACAAGCGCACGGCTATTCACCGGGAATCTCGATCTGCCAGGATGTCCTCTACGGTTCGTATTCCGATCATCCGGCCAACTTGAAAGCAGGCGAAGAAGTC
>JAQGOW010000212.1 GCA_028293405.1 Verrucomicrobiales bacterium | reverse complement strand
TCACAGGAGTGCCGAAGATAGCGCCAACGAATTTGTCGCGTGTCATCCCGACTTGCACGCTGGTGTTGGTTTCTGTCGCATCACCGAACCATTGGATAAAGGTCCATCCGTTCGACGGTTGCGCGCTGATGGTGACACCTGTGTTGGACGAGTAAGGGCCTGGACCGCTGAGTTGGATAGAACCTCCACCTGCTGTGGTGGTTAACAGTGAATACAACGGATTGAATGTCGCGCGAATCGATTTGTTCGTGGTCATGATGATCGTATTCGTTGCGAACTGGCTCGAGCTATCGCCAGAGATGGATGCAAATTCCCATTTGGCAGCAGCCGTGGCAACCACGGTTACGGTGGTGTTGCTGAGGTAGGGGCCGGTCGGCGAAACGTTCACGGTTCCCTGCCCGGTCGTTTGCACGGTCAAGGTGTATTTGGGAATGGGCGCAAAGTTGGCTTGAATGATTTTATTGCCGTTCATGACGACGTCGTTTGTCGCATTGGTGCCGGAGGTGTCACCAGACCAGTTCAAAAACATGTTTCCACTCGTGGGTGTGGCTACGAGGCGCACGACCGAATTGCTGACATAGGACGCAGCCGAAGGATTCTTTGATACCGTGCCGCTTCCGTTGGTGCTAAGCGACAATGTGTAGAGTGGGACGACAGTGACTTGAACCGGCCCAGCAAAGCCGGATTGTGTAAAATTCGAGTTGTAAGCCAGCACGCGAATAACTGCAGAAGTGCTGATGACGAATGGACCGGAGTAAAAAGTCGAAGATGGCGTTGGCGTTGAGCCATCTAAAGTATAAAGCATCGTGCCGTTGTTGAACGCGTTGAGAAGCGTGACCGCTGCCGGACCGACTGATGTCACTCCATTGGTAGGAGCTTGTGCTCCGTTGACGAAAATCGCGACCGGCCCCATTTGATAGTCCAACTCCAAGGCGCCGATATCTATCCCGCTGCCCTGCGGTCGCGAAATGCCGCGTTGGTCGATTGACGGCGCGCCCGTCGCTGAACCAGCGTCAAGCGCGGGGCTCGGGCCAGCAAAACTGTAGGTCATTGTCGGTCCGACATTGGATGCAATCGAGCTCGCGAGGTTTGGGTTGGCGTTTTGCAAGTCAGATGGAACAAAGCCGCTCGCACCACTCGTCGTGGAAAATAAATTGTGTCCCAAGCTCGTCAGGCTGCCTGCGAGATCGGGGCTCGAGGTCGATGCGGTGTTGCGAGCAACAATCGTGTTCAACAAGGACACAGAACCGGAATTGAAGATTCCACCGCCCGATCCAGAACCATTGGTGGCACAATTGTTGGCGGAGCAGCCGCCAGTAGCGCCGCCGACCGCTGCATTGTCACCAACTGTGCAGTTGACGAATGTCGCGCTACCACTCAAACAAGCGAAGCTGCCACCTTGAGCATTACCGCCCGCTCCTGCAGTGAAATTGCCAGGGGGACCACCTGCCCCACCATGGACCTGATTTTGGGCGAACGTCACGTTGGTGACCGCGAGAATACCGCCCGCAATGCAAATTCCGCCGCCATTTCCAGGCGCCCCCGGTCCGCCGTAACGGGTGGCATACGCACCGGCACCGCCGGTTGCGATATTTCCATTGATCAGGCAGGCAACGACAGCACACGAGCCACCGTCCTGAAACAGCCCGCCCCCTTGCGAAATCGTGCCGGATTGCCCAGCATAAAGAGTTGCGCCTCCCACAACGCCGTTGCAGCTATTGAAACCAATCGTGGAATTTGTGATCGCGATCGTGCCGCCGTGAACAGCGACGCCGCCCCCGATAGATGAACCGTTCGGCCCGGGCCCTCCACCTTGACAGAAACCCACGGTGCCACCACTGCCCCCTTGCTGGCCTGTTACCACGTTACCTGTGATCGAACAGGCATTAACAAGAACGGTCGCATTATAATTGTAGATTGCGGCCCCAGCGCCATCTCCGCCAGCCCCTCCAAAGCCCAAATTCCCTCCCCCACCCCCACCGCCAGTTGCTGCGTTGCTGGAAATTACACACGCAGTGATGTTGACGATACCGCCTAACGCACAAATTGCACCACCGTATGCACCGCCGCCGCCGCCGCCGCCTTGGTGGTTGCCACAAGCATTGACCGTCGTTCCGGACCCGCCAGCTCCGCCACCAAAACCACCTGCGCCGCCTGCGGCATTTGTCCCGCCGCCACCACCGCCACTACCGAAGCCACCCGCCTCGCCCGCGACAGTTGCCGGACCACCCAAACCGCCAGTCAACCCTCCACCGTTCCCGCCGTCCGAGTTTGTGCCGGCAATTGTCCCACCGTTTCCTCCGAAGACCTTATTAGTGAGGAATAGGCAGTTGATTATATTAACTGTGCCTTGCGCGGTGCAGATCGCGCCACCAAAGGCAGCTCCACCTCCACCAGCGCCTACGAAGGCCGAGGGATGCCCGTTCTCACCAACTGAAGCGTTGGCTTCAAAACGAGTGTTCGTAACGGACAATGTGCCCTCATTGTAGATGGCGCCACCCCAACCACCGGCGGTGCGGTTGTTCGTGAAATAACAATTGGCCATTGTCAGCGCCGAGGCGTTAGAAATTGCTCCGCCGTTAAGATTGTTCAGCACCAAACCATCGGCAAAGGTCAGCCCAAAGAGAGAATTCGTGGTGCCAGATGCAAGCGACAAAATCGAGCAGGTGTTGCTCGCCGTAATTACGACGTTTGTGCCTGGAGCCGAAATGACGACGCTGTCATTAACCAGCGGAAGCGGCGACGCGATAGTGATAACACCGGCTGAAGAAATATTAATGGTGTCCGCGCCGGGATTCGCATTCGCATCGATGACAGCTTGCCTCAGAGTTCCGGGACCGGAATCTGCAAAACTAGTCACCGTGAAGGTGACTCCGAATGAGGACAAAGATAGAGACGTTGCAAGTAGAGTAGTTAACAGTGTTTTCATAAGACCCGTTCCCTTCAGGAATTACACCTGCTCCCACTGTCAAAAGCAAGGTAAAACACTACACCCGCGTCTATCACTCGAGCTGAATGCAAGTTAGTTCACGCGCGTCGCGCACGTACAATTTGCCATCTGCAAAAGCCGGGAAGTTCCAGTTTTTTCCGCAAACCTGCTGTCGACCAAGTTCCTTGTATGCAGTTGGTGTCGCGGCTACGAGAACGAGCTCGCCGGCGTCGGTGAGGACAAACAAATTTTTACCGACGGAAATGGTCGACGAATTCTCTCTGCCGAAACCGGGAGCTTCCCACTTCAACTCGCCGGTTCGGGCATCGGCGCAGATGAAGTTGCGCGATGGGCCTTGTGAATAGAGGTAGCCGTCGACGAGCACGGGTGTGGACAAGTTGATTGTCAGGCTCGGGTTGGTCCAGGCGCGTTTGGCTTCGAACCCTGTGCCGGTTTTCTGAATGTGCACTGCTACTATGCCGATCGTGTGTGAATTGACGATGACGTTGTCGCCGTTGATCACGGGCGTGGCGGCGTGGCGTTTGGCGTCGGTGTGGAAAGGGACGCGCCACAGGAGATGGCCGTTGGTGCGGTCGACGCCGATCAAAGCGTCTGCGTCTAACATAATCACCTGACGCACGCCGGTGATCGTGGCCACATGTAATGACGAATACGCGGCCTCGTCGGTTCCGCTGCGCCAAAGTTGTTTTCCGGTCTTTTTGTCGAAACAGACGATGGTTGCGTTGTCGGTGCTTCCCACTGGAACCAGAACGGCATCGCCGTCGACGATTCCAGTGCCGTTATTGCCGCGACGTGCCGCTGTTCCCTCACGGGCGCGACTTCCTAGAAACTTCACACCGAAATCTTTTTCAAAACTAAAACCCCACTGCACTTTGCCAGTTTTAGAATCGAGGCAACGGAACTCGCCTTTGCACGACTGCACGTAAACGCGGTCGCCGTCAATAATCGGAGTGGCACGCGGTCCGGGTGACCATTCGTCTTTGTAAACGTCGCCAATGGCGGTTTTCCAAAGCTCCTTGCCAGTGGATGCTTCGAGTTCATGGGCCACTTCGTTCGTTCCATCCTCATCGAAGTAAACGACTTTCGCCGCCGCGATGACGGGCGAGGAAAAACCGCCGCCAATCGCTTTGCGCCAAATTACCTTTGGCTGCGACGCCAACGTTGCGATTTCCGTCGATTGCAATGCCGCGTGGCAATCGCGATTAGGCCCAAGCCATTGCGGCCAATCGCTCGCGTGCACGACTTGCGCGACGCATAGTAATATGGTGATAAATTTCAGCACGGGCTCACCGAGTTTAAACACGGATTCGCCTAAATAGCAGCAATTTGTGGGGCA
>JAQGOW010000145.1 GCA_028293405.1 Verrucomicrobiales bacterium | reverse complement strand
GATCGATTTTTCGAACTTATCGAAAGATGCGCTGCCGTACGCACGATTGTTGGCGGAAGCTTTTTCTGCGGAGATCGTTCTGGGTTCGGTAATCGAGCAATATCCGGGCGCACCGCTGGCCGCAAGTCAGCTTGCAGCACAGATCATCGTCCCAATGATGCGCCATGCGGAAAGCGAGTTGGAGCGTGTCGCAGATGAATTACGGCAGGACACCGAGGTCAAGGTGACATCACAAGTTTCAGCAGGACGTCCTTCCCACGAGATTTGCCGGATGGCGAGCCGGGCGAAGGCAGACCTCATTGTACTGACCACGCATGGATACACAGGTTTGAAACGGATGCTGATTGGAGGGACGGCCGAACGCGTTGTTCGCAATGCGACCTGCCCTGTTCTTGTTGTCCGCGAATTGCAACGGCGGCTCGCAAGCTAGAGGTCACACCGTAATGAATAAAGCTGACAAAGCCTGGCACGAAGGGTGATCAACCCAAGTGCATGCCTGGTTGGTGTTAGCACAAAAGCACGGGCTGACGACCGAACAGGCAAACCGCCGTTGCGTTGAGTTCGGGCCTGAATAATGTCAGCCGTAACATCCTGCTCGCAGTATGTTTTGTTACGGCCCGGCTCGGGCAACCAAAGTCGCGGGTTGCCCAAAGCCCCACGCTTCGCACGCCCGACACCGATCCTGCCATTGGATACCGCAACTGGTCGAAAGCCCATCCGGCACGCGCTCTGCAGCCGGGCAGCAGATGCGCCCTCTACCCAACCATTTAACTACCTTACACGCCGAATAACCGGTCACCGGCATCGCCGAGGCCGGGCAGGATGTAACCTTTGTCGTTCAGCTTTTCATCCACCACAGCGGTAAAGATCGGCAGGCGCGGATAAAATTTGCGGACGTGGCGGATGCCTTCGGGCGAGGCGATGAGGTTGATAAAGCGCACGTGTTTGGCGCCGAGTTCAACGAGCAAATCCATCGCTGCGACGATGCTCCCGCCGGTCGCCAACATGGGGTCGATGAGCACCACTTCAAATTTCGATAAATCCGGCGGCAGGCTTTTGTGGTAGAACATCGCGCGCTGGGTCGTTTCGTCGCGTTTGAGACCGATGAAGCCGACGCGTGCGTTGGGAATCAGTTGCAGGATGGAATCGAGCATGCCGAGGCCGGCGCGCAAAATGGGCACGAGCACGATCTCGCGTTCCAGTTGGTAGCCCTTGGCTTTGGCGAGCGGCGTTTGCACGGGCACGGGCCGCAGCGCGAAGGAACGGGTGGCCTCGTGCAACATGAGTGCGGACATCTCGCTCAGGACGCGCCGGAACTCCTGGGGGCGGGTTCGCTTATCGCGCAAGCGGGTGAGATTGTGCTGCACCAACGGATGTGAGATGACGGTGACGGCTTTCACGTCAAGCATCGTGCCAGCTTTGTACAGCACCGGCAACCTCACACGACAAAGGAAATTTGCGGGGAACTCTTTTACTGAAACCTGAACACTGAAAACTTTCCCGCTTCCCTCATCAATGAACGTTGACCGCTCGGAGACTTTTTACCAAGCTGTTGCTCGCCATGAACGCGGCGAATGACCTTGAACGAGCTTATCAACTCACGTTGCGGAGCCCAGCGGGGCGTCCCGAGTTGTTTCGACAATTGCTTAAATCCGCGCTTTGGTTCCTGCTCCCGTTTCATCCCGAAATGCAAGGCGTCGTTCGACTGGAAAATGGCGAACCGATCCCGTTCGAGCAGCTGAAATGTTCCGACGGTGTTTTTGTCCCCATCTACACGTCGGACCAGCGCGCCATTGAATCGGCAAAGCGGCTCAACGCCGCATCACCGCCTGGTTCCCGATCGCAAAAACACATCATTGCTGAAATGGATGGTCTGGCGCTGTTCAAGACGCTAGCCGCGCAGAATCTTCAGGTCGTGATCAATCCCGCCTGTGGAACAGACCCGCTGTTTTTCCCATTAGATGCGGTGAAGAAAATTGCTGACGGTACGGCGCAGGAGCCGTTCCAGCCTGCCGCCGGCGAGCGCGGTATCGTGAAGGTTGTGGAACCTGCGGATTACCCGACAGATTTTGTTCAGCCACTGTTTGATTACTTGCGAACGCGATCCGAAATCGATGCCGTCTGGCTCTTGCAGCAAACCGATGCGCCGCCCGATAAAATTGTTTATGCACTCGGCATCCTGGCCAGCGGCGATGTGGAACACGTCGAGAACGATCTCGGGATTGTTGGCCATCCCGTCCGCCCCAAAGGAGCGGAATTTACGGTCGTGCGTTTAGATGTAAAGAACCCTGCCATCAAAAACATGATCGCCGGTTTCCCGCCATTCTATGCTGCTCCGGGTTTTGTTTGGCCATCTGCCTGAGGGGCGCGGGCTAAATGCAGAGTTCACAATGCAAAAATGCAGAATGAGGCTTAACAATCCTCGGCCGCACCCATAACCAGACGCTTGCTTCTTTCTTAATTCTTAGTTTTCTTCAAGTAGCGGCATGTCAATAGTGATGTAAGTAGGCAATACGAGCTGGTTTCAGGTCCTAACGCTGCTTAGGTGCCTTTTCTACCGCACCATCGATCACCCGATCATTCACCCTCTGCCGCTTCCAAACTTCCTTCCAGGGAGTCCCTTCGATCCCGTCGTTTTTCAAAAGGTCGCCTTCGAGCTTAATCGTGTATTTTGCCTTACGTCCAATTCCAGATGCGGTGTTTTGGTTCGCGAATTCGACCGTCTCCACATACCGGTTTCCTTTGAGTGTATAAGTTCCACCATGATGAAAAACGACCACACCAGTCTTCTCATCCGACTGCGTAATTGTCCAATGTGTCGGTGTAATAAATTTGAGCCTCTTGAGTGCTCCTGGAGGATTGCTGACGCTGCCGTTCTCGCCCACCAACAACCACGTTCCAACAAGATCCTGTCGAGATGGTGAATTGCCGCTCGGCTGGCCGCTGGTCATGGCCACCATCCCAATCAGGGCAAAAAGAAAAACCACCCATTTCAAACCACGCTTTTGCTGTTTCAACTTCGCGATCATATCGATCCTTTCGTTTAGCTGTTTCTTATTCTCTAGCACAATAGTTACGCCAGAAGTTCATGGTTTAGGTGACTTAGAGTCGAAGACAAAACCATAGTCTTCGGCTGAAACGCTAACGCCTGCTGTCTTCGCGAGATGTTCCACTGCATCCGCTACCGTGATGTTTTTCCGGGCGAGTGTAATTTTCGGGATGGTCCCAATACCTTCTGGGTTCGTAACTATAAAATTAAATCCTTTGCCGTCTGGGGAATTCTGCTTCGAGGCCTCTCGTAATCGGTAAACCGCTTCTCTCAACGTGACGCCATCCAACTTAAACTCTGGCAGCACAATGCTCTTGGCTCTGGTGACAATCGCGCGCTCTCGTGCCTGCGCAACCGGTGAGGACGATGTAGCCTGGCGCTGAGGCGGTATGGACTCGCGCGCAGATGGAATCACATCGCCGGGATGAAGCCGATTGCCTGCGGCATCAATGAGAGTTGGCGTGACGAAGATTATCAGGTTTTTTTTGACGGCTGCCTTCGATTTACTGCGGGACAGTTTTTAGGCGAGCTTTTAGGTGCTGGGAATGTGCCTTTGATCGTGCTGATATTTTCGTCAGAAAGTCCCCCGAGCATTATAGTCTGGTTGTCCCATACATTCGCGGCAGTCGTCGCTTGACACAAACGAGACAGGGGTAATGGCAATTCGACATGTAAAGGCACGGTCGCGCCCGCGCTCATAATTTGTGGAAAGATTTGCCCTGGATCGGCATAGCCCAGAAATTCCGCGATGGACACCTCAATGGTCATATTTATGGCAGAACGGTCGGCCGAGACGACGGGAAATAGATCCAACGTTGGTCCAAACGGCTGGGATTCTGTTTGATAAGTGACGTTGGCACTCCCCGTCACGTCGTGACTTAGATCCACGCCGGTAACAATATTTGCCATATCTAATGTCGAAACTTTGATGCGCCTCCCGCTAAGGGTTGTTACTTTCGGCTGTGTGAGGATGTCGGCGTCAGTGAGATGTTCCAGACTTGTAAGTGTCTTTCGATATGGGATTCGGTTAAAATTCCCGTGACTACCATGGATTGTGAATGGGCCAAGTGAAGTCTCGCATCCTTTTTCGCCGCCTCCAGGTTTCCACTCATAAAGGTTGCGGTGGATGCAGTTTGATTTGTTGCCAGAAAAACGGTGTTCCGCTGAATCCAATCACGGCCCAGTTTTTTGATCTCGGTTTCATCGAGTTCGACGAGCTTTACTTCTATCGCTACCTGAGCGGCAGCTTTGTTGAGAACATCAGCGTGATTTGTGCCTGAAACCTTAATGGGATCAGCCTTCTCGCGATTTTGCAGAAATGTATTCGGATCAGCTTTAAATCCCTTGGTGTTCGGTTGCACCGCAGCTTGTTCGTTGGGATCGGGGCTTGCGAAGGCCACCGTAACTGTAGAATTGTTTTGGTTTGGTTCGATCGCGGTCGATAACATCGCAAAACCAACCGAGTGATCCCATGATTGTTGCAGCGTGGCTTGCCACGTTTTGGCTCGCGGTTCGTCGCTGCGTTGGATCCATCCAGAGGTAAAAATAAGCAAAGTGACGAGAGAACTTATCGCGCCTGTTCGGGCGAAAAAATATCGCCAGCCGCGCAACGGCTGCCACTGGCCCTCACCCAAATTGAGCAAACGATTCACGCGATGACTTAAATTAGAGCGAAAGCCGCTGCCATCCGCGCCCATCCAGCTCCAACGGTTGATGCCAGTCATCTGCCGTCCCAACACCACGAGACATTCGGCCAATGTTCCCGGCCCGTTTTCCAAAATCGCGGCGGCTTCATCGGCAGCCAGTTCGCTGCTCGCGTGCAAGCGGCGGCGCGCCCACCAGACGCACGGATGCCACCACAATAAGGCGCTGATCAAATCCGCCAGCAAATACCAGACGGGATCACGCGCGGCCAGGTGGGCCACTTCATGGGCGAGCATTACGTCCTGTTGTTCGCGCGTGAATATACGAGCGAAGGCTTGAGGTAAACCTATACTTGGCGAAAAAATTCCGAACGCCATCGGGCTGGTCAGGTTGGGTGTTTGGAGTAGAACGATCTTTCGGTGGAACCCCATTCGTCCGGCGATGAACGCAATGCGTTCGCGGCAAGCGGGGTCACAAATTGTTTTGCGACGTCGGCGCAACGTAATGAGGAGAAGTTGTGCAAAAAGAATCCTCGCCGTAACCAACGCAAAACCGATCACCCAAATAGTTCCGGGCAACCAAGTTTCGAGCCACGAAACATTTTCAGTCTTTGCGTGGGCCGCTGGCGGCTCAAACGACACAGCTTCAGGAGATCGCGCGAGGGGCTGGTCGTTCGATGAAACTTGGCTAACTACAAATTCTCTTTCGACCGGCGATTGGCCAAAAAGGAATATGCCCGCAGCCCGCCCCAAACCGTTCAGTTCGCAAAGTGTCAATATGAGGAGGGAAATAAAACTGGTTTGCCATAGCATCCGACGCCCGGAAGCCGAATGCACCACGCGATGCAGCACAAGAGCAAGTCCGACGACCAAGCAACCTTCGGCGGCCACAATTCCAAACAATTGCAGCCACGCTGCTGCACCGGGTGAACTCATAGTTTTTTCTTTCGTTCGGCAATCAGTTGGGAGAGTCGGTCCAATTCTTCGCGGCTGACTTCGTGGGTGGTCAGAAGGTGGGAAACCATATCGGCGAGACTTCCTTCAAACATCCGTTCGACAAAATGGGTGGACATCTTGCTTTTCACGTCGTCGGCTTTGACCTTCGCCCGATAGAGGAATTTGCGTTCTTCGGCGCGATGCTTGACCAGTCCCCGCGCTTCCATCTTGCGAAGCATGGTGGCGATGGTGGTGTAGGCGAAGTCGGCTTCAACCGAGAGATTTTCGTGAACTTCAGCAACAGTGGCCTCGGAACTGTCCCAGAGCACTTTCATGATTTTGAGCTGAAGATCACCCAGCCGATTTATTCGTGGAACTGCCATTGAAATTACCACGGTAATACTACTCAGGTAGTAGTGTAAAGCTAAAAAAATCGAAGGCGTTTAAAAAGGCGTCCCGATGACAAGTTCGAACTATTTACACTCTGCGCAGCGATGCGGTGTCACCTTATTTGCCGTGGCGCGCTGCTACTAATTGTCTCAGGTGCGGTTGGTCGGTGGTTTGTTTTTTGCGCTGCTTTGCCGTCCATCTCACGACCTCACCGCAACTTATAGCAACCGCATTCCAACCTTACCGTCACCTTACCGAACAACGCTCAAGTATGCCGAAGTAAGCTGAATTACCTTTGAGGTTGCCCCGATGTGTTTTGTTTCAGAGTTCCAAGTTTGGCAGTTTGCCACAATTATCCGGCTCCCCAATAATTTCTTCAGCGACGGTTAAGTCCGTCATTCCCTTTGTGCCTTCTGTGCCTTTTCGTGGCCGCACCTACCCTGTTGACAAACGAAGTAGCTTTACATAAACTCGACTCGCTGCTAAATAGCAGTCTTGGGCGGACAACCGTCTGAAGTGATCTTTGAAACGCCAGTAAAACGAATATGGAATCTGGAAGGCCGTCCATGGGCAAATACCGGAAGATATCGACTTGTACCGGTTAGTATCGGTTTAAAAAAAAATTACTTTTTTTCGCCTAACGGAAGCAAACCGAAATGTCGGTCGAACAGCTCGAATCGGCAAAAGTGCTGCGAAATCCGGTAAATATCACCTTATATCACCTTATATCA
>JAQGOW010000122.1 GCA_028293405.1 Verrucomicrobiales bacterium | reverse complement strand
GCCGGACGGCGGCGCACTCCAAGACGCTTCGCGACGGTTGATGCGAAGATGTTTTCTGTGGTTTCATAGGGTTAGAGCCTCCTTACGTCGGCTGCTACGAGGGATTTTTAGTAGCCGATCGTAATTTCCAATGGCGCGGATTTCCGTTTGGTGGCGTGCAATGCGAGGGCCAACGCCCAGAAGCGGTCGGAGTGGCCGCTGGCACTGCGGTCGGCGGTGAAGCGGATGTTGCCGCTGGCGGTTGTTTCTTTTTTTATGGCGCGGAGGTCGGTGCGGATTTCGGGTTGGCTTGGGATTTTTATGGTGCGGTCTTCGAAGGCCATCCGGACGGGGTAGGCGAGTTCTTCTTTCATGGCCTGGGTGAAGGTGATGCCTTCGACTTTGTATTTGCCGAATCGGTTTTGGGCGCGTTCGGTGAATTGCCGGCCGATGCCGGTCTGGTCGATGCAGCAGCGTTTGACAAGGGGCAAACTCAACAGTTCGTAGAGGGCTGCTTCTTGTTTCTCGAAAGGTTCTTTGTCGAAGACTTCGATACCAACGGTGTGATAGGTCGAGCCGCGTTTGTCGAGGAGCCAGAAAACGGTGAGGTCGTGGTCGCGACCGATGTCGACGCCAAGGAAAAGTTCGGAGTTTTCCGAGAGTTCGGAGGCGTCGCAGGACCAGTCGGATGATTGGGAATTTTTTGAATCACCTGCCTCCTCTCCCCGACCCTCTCCTCCTGAGGAGGAGAGGGAGACCGGGAATTCGGCGGCGGTGATGAGGTCGTAGCTGAGGAAAGCGCTTTGTTCGTCGCTGGAAACGCACATGTATTCCTGGTTGAAGATTTCGTCGTCACCGCATTCGCGACGCTTGTAGTCAAAGTATTCGGCTTCGTCCATTTGTTGAATCGGATCGTCGTGCGGCAGGATGCATTGGCGTTTATAGAGAAGGCCTTCGTTGAGCATTTTTTCGAGGGTGACCTTGTAGTAGCTGAATTTTTGCGGGTTGCCGTTATGCTCGATGTCCATCTGCAATTTGTGAAACACGGTGTCGGTGCCGCGCGGGGTGGAAATAATTTCGAGGCTGCCGCCCCAATCTGTGCCGGGCAAAGCGATGGCGAGGAGTTTTTCCTGTTGTTCGTGGAGAGCGAATTCGTCGAGGATGCGATTGCCGCGTTTGCCGGCTTGGGCATCAGGATTGGATGACAAGGAGTGGAATCGATTGCCATTGGTAAAGGCAAGGCAGTCCTGCGAGGAGGATGTTATGAGGGATTTTGCGAAGCCTCCTTCACAGATGACATCACACCAGCGAGAGACATCCTCCACGAGGAGGCCGGCTTGTGTTTGGTCGCGGCTGGCGGCCCAGGTGTCACGTTTGACATCACTGAACCCGAGAATGAGAGCGGCGCGAAGGCCGGTAATGTCTGACCAACCGAATTGGCGTCCTTTGACGCAGAATTTCCGTTTGGAATTGTCGAAGATCCAGTTGGCCTGAGTTGGGAGGAAGTATTCGACAGGACGGATTTTGGCTTTGCCGATAAAGTTCGTAGCGTTTTCGGCGGCGATGGTTTTTAGATAAGCGAATAGTTTGGAGTTTGTTTGCATAACATCTTTTGGTTTTGGGTTAACAAAGGTTAAAAAGGGTTAACAAAGGTTAATTGGCGGAAATTAGAGTTAATGGGTTGAGGGTCGAGTGGGTGTGGGTGCGATCCAGGAATCCGGCAGGCCGAGGGCTTCTTTGACGGCTTGGCGGCCAAATTCAGTTGGTCCGGTTTCGGTGTCGCCCATTTTTTCGCGTTGAAGGTTGATGCGTTCGTCGCGTTGTCTGTCCAACGAGCGGGTGTGAGTGGCGCGAACGAATTTGAAGAATTGCAGAGGGTCTTTCTCCAGCTCGCTCTTCAGAACATTGGGATCGAAGTCGCGCATGATCTGAGCCATGTGCAAATCGATCAAGATGCCATTGACCCGGTTGGCGCGGTTTTGGCCAGCGTCATCAAGGTGGGTGTAGTGCTTGTCGGCGTCTTCCATTTTAAGGCGAAGGCATTGGAAGCGTTCCCGTTCCTGAAGCCAGAGTTGGTAGCCTGACTTGGTCCATTTTGTGATGTTAACCGGATTGATGCCCGGATGGCCTTTTTGGGCGAGGGCCTCGATGATCGTTTTACGCGGCACATGGTTGTGAATGGATTCGTTAAGGAACTCGCGGAGTTCGGAAGGAAGGCTGGAGATTTTGCTGGGGTGTGGTGGGTGCTGGCATTTGGTCGGAACGGCGGACGGAGGCGGTTGAATATGGGTTTCGGGCGCTGAGGATGGCTCAGTGTTAACGGATGTAGTTGGGGTTGAGCCGGTAAGGGCTACAGAGTCTTGTAATGTAGTTGTCATATTTTTACTTTCTGAACAGGAGTGTAGCAAGTCCACTTGGACAAAAGCTGTCCAAGTGAAATATTTTTTTAATCTTTTTTTTGGAGGGGATTTCGCGCGAAGGGGGCGAGGAGGGAGAATGCTTTTTGGAGGAGAAACGGGACGGCTCGCCAACGAGCCCTACCGCTAAGGAGTCTAATCAGGATTCTTTACTGAACACTGAAAACCGAATACTGAATACTGCTTCATGCCCCTGCGCGTCATATTCATGGGAACCGCCGAACTGGCCTGCGCCAGTTTGCAGGCGTTGCTTGCCTCGCCGAAGTTCTCCGTCCAAGCGGTCGTGACGCAACCGGATCGACCGAAAGGACGTGATCTCAAACTCACTCCATCCGAGGTGAAGAAAGTCGCGCTAGCCGCCAACATTCCCGTGCTTCAACCCGAGCGCGCGCGTGAGCCGCAGTTCATTGAACAACTCAAACAACTCGCGCCGGACTATATTGTGGTCATTGCCTACGGACAGATTTTGCCACGTGCGATTCTTGATACGCCGAAGTTTGGTTGCGTGAACGTTCACACGTCTTTACTGCCCCAGTATCGTGGCGCTGCGCCGATTCAAGCGGCGTTGCTCAATGGCGATCCAGAGACCGGCGTGACAATCATGCAGATGGATGAAGGTTTGGACACTGGCCCTATCCTGAGCCAGCACCCGATTGCGATCGAGGCAACTGATGACGCGGCGACGTTGCATGACAAGTTGGCGATCGTCGGCGCGGAAGGTTTGCTGCCGACCTTATTAGATTTTGCAGCCGGAAAAATTCAAGCGCGTCCACAGAATCATTCGGAAGCGACGCACGTCAAAAAAATTAAAAAGGAAGACGGGCAACTGGATTGGAAATTGCCGGCGCGAGTTTTGCAAAACCGGATTCGCGCGTTCACCCCGTGGCCGGGCGCGTTTACGTTTCAAAAGGTAAACGACAAAGCACGCCTGTTGAAGGTCTGGCGAGCAGAAGTCGTCAGCGCACAAGGTGAACCCGGGACAGTCCTCGCCGCCGACAACTCAGGTGTGGTCGTGGCGTGTGGACAAGATGCTTTGCGCATCCTGAGATTGCAACGCGAAGGCGGCCGGCAGATGAGTGCCGCTGAATTTCTTCAGGGCAACTCGATCCGCAGCGGCGAACAATTCGTTACTTCGCAGTCGTAGCGTTTCCGTGGGCGATAGACCCGGACTTGTTCAGCATCGAGATGTAATCGATGAGAATATTCTTGGCCTCGCGCAGGCGCGCTTCATTGGCGACAGCTTCTTCACCGACGTCAGGAGCATCTTCTTCGCTCGCAGCAACTGTGCTGGCGCTGGACGGACCGGGATTTTCACTCGCCTTGGCAGTGTCGGCGTTCTTGGATTTCGGCGGCTGCAAAGTTGAGACATTCACGTTTTCCTGGGTGATCTCGTAAACTTTTTCAGTCGGCTTTTTGCGCGACGAAATCTCTTTCGTGCGAGCGTCTTCCTTGGCCTGTTGCAGCTTCTTTTCGGCAAGCCGCTCGGCTTCATTCAACGAGACAGTCTTGTCAGCCTGAGCCTTCTTATACTCCGCGATGCGATCGCGTTCATATTGGAAGTCCTTCTCGGAGTTGACCCGTTTTTGTGAATGTTCACGCAACGCGGTCACGTACGGAGCGACGAGACGGAGGTTTTCCGGATCAGCGGTGGGAACTTCGTCCCAGGGCAATGCGTTTTCCATCGAACCTTCGCCAACTTCCCATTCGTCATGAACGGAAGGCAGAGCGATGTCGGAGACGACGCCTTTCAACTGTGTGGACGCACCACCGGCGCGGTAGAATTTGCGGATGGTGAGACGCAACGTGCCCGGGTCGTAGTTCTTGGGCAGGCGGCTCGAATCGATGTAGTTCGCCACCGATGCGAGTGTTTGCACGGTGCCTTTGCCGAAGGTCGATTTTTCGCCCACGATCAAAGCGCGGTTATAATCCTGCAATGCACCGGCCAAAATTTCCGAGGCCGAAGCGCTGAACTTGCTGGTGAGCACGACGAGCGGCCCGTCCCAGAGCACGCCGGGGTCAGGATCGGATTCGGTGACGATTTCGCCATTGAATTCCTTGGTCTGAACGACAGGCCCTTTAGTGATGAACAAACCGGTCAGGCCGATGGCTTCTTCGAGGTAACCGCCGCCGTTTTTGCGGAGGTCGAGAATGATGCCGGTGACGCCCTCTTTTTTCATGCGGCGAATCAAGCGAGCGCAATCAAGAGTCGTGCTCGTTGCGGTCGAAGTAGCGTCACTGCTGGCCAAACGTTTTTGGCCTGTCGTGTCCGCATAGAATGAGGGTAAGTCGATAACGCCTATACGAACCGCGTTGCCATTGGCTGCTTGCGTGTCGTAAACGCGCGCTTTGGCTTCCTGGTCTTCGAGTTTGATTTGATCGCGATACAGCGTGACCACTTCGCGAGTAGACGAATCCGCGGCGTCGGCTGGAACAATGGTCAAGCGAACCTCGCTGCCTTTGGGACCGCGGATGTGTTCGACCACTTTGTCGAGACGCATACCGATGACGTCGAGCGGTTCTTTATCGCCTTGCGCAACGGCAACGATCTTATCGCCGGGTTTAATCTTCTTGCTCTTCATGGCAGGTCCGGGAACGAGTTCCTTGATCTTGCAGAAACCATCTTCGGATTGCAGGACCGCGCCGATGCCGAAAAGCGACAGCTTCATCGAGATGTTGAAATTCTCGGTTTGCGCGTGGCCCATGTATTCGGAATGCGGATCGTAAGCGCGGGCCAGTGCCCCGAGATACAGTTCGAGAACCGAATCGGGGTCGAGATCGCGATAGCTCTTCATCAAACGGTCGTAACGCTTCTGGAGTGTCTGCGTGAGTTCCGAATAGTTCTTACGATTCAACTGAACGGTTCCGACAAAGTTGGTCGACTTGTTTGTCGAAGTGATTGAACCGACTTCCTTGCCATCTTCACTGAAGAATGGGCGTTTGAAATTCTGCAGATTGTCACCCTTGAGTTTGGGTATCTCGACAGTGGCGTTGGTCTTGTTCGCTTCGAGGTGCAGGAATGCGACAGGCTTGCCGTGAGCGTCATAAAAATTCTTCGGCAACAAATCAAAATTCTGCGGATGCATTTTGTTTGTCGTGAGTGTGATGACAAACTTCGTTGGTTCGGATTTCAGGTCGCCGGACAATTTGATGTCAGGCGCGGAAAGTTTTTCCTGCAGGAATTCGTAACGCACTTCCTCTTCCCAAACTTTCTTCGCTTCGTCCATGTCTTTGGGTTGCGGAGCGTTTTTGCGGCTGGCGAGGAAACGTTCGTGGCCGGTGAAATCGAAATTGCCCTTGGCGAGCAGGTTCGTCGAAAGACTGTTTCGCTCTTCGGCGCGTTGAAGGAAGCGCGCGAAAATTTCGTGGGCGGGTTTGGTATCACCTTTCTTCGTCAACGCGCCGAGCGTGGTGCGATACTTTTCGAAGTCCTGAATGTCGGACTGCAAAAACGTCAGGTGAACCGGAT